>JAVHLI010000017.1:40528-49324 GCA_031082185.1 bacterium
TCCGGGTGGCCGTCCGGGTGGCCGTCCGGGTGGCCGTCCGGGTGGCCGTCCGGGTCGCAGTCGGCGAGGGCACCGCAGTCGCTGTCCCCGCGCCCGTCGGGGTGGCGGTCACCGTCGCGGTCCGGGTAGCGGTGGCGGTCACCGTCGCGGTCCGGGTGGCCGTCCGGGTGGCCGTCCGGGTGGCCGTCACCGTAGCGGTCCGGGTGGCAGTCACCGTCGCGGTGGCCGTCACCGTCGCGGTGGCCGTCACCGTTGCCGTCGGCGCGGCGAATGTCCTCGGGATCGTCGGCCGAGGCGGTGAGGTCGGACTTGGAGTAGAACTAATCGGCGGGGCTACGGCACCCACGTTGCGCAAGAGCACATCCGTGCCGATGGAACGCTGCTGCGGCGCACCCGCGCTCACCTTGGCCACCGTAATCTCACCGTGCATGCGGACCACTTCGGCCCGCGTAACCGCGGTGTATGGGGGCGTGCAGGTCTCCGCGGCGTTGCAGTAGTCGAACACCAACCCCGTAACGAAAGCTGCCAGCTCCTCCTGAGCTGTGGCTGTACACCGGCCGGTACCGTAGTTGGGATTCGTAGCCGCACTGGTATCGGGCTTCACAATCCGGACGAAGGTGTTGGCCACCGGGTCGCGCGAGAATCTGACGAAATACGTGCAGTCTGGGACTACCGGATTGCCCCGCGGTATTTCCAGGTTCACGCTGCCCGGGCACAAACCACCCAGGCACGCTGCCGGCGGCGGGGACGCCGGCAGCCTGGCGAAGAAACCGGTGGGACCGTCATCGCTCACCAGGCGCGTCGTCCACCGCGCCTCCTCAGAGAACTTCTCAAGCGCCACACGCGCGCTCTGCTGGACATCCAGAAAGTCCTCGCCCATTCCAAACGACCGCACCGCGTTGACCACCAGACCGTAGATGGCCACCAGCGCGACCACCAAGACTCCCAGCGCCACCACGATCTCCAGCAGCGAGAGCCCGCGCGCGTCACGTGGGAACTGAACAAGGCGGCTGAGTGCTGCTCGGATCCAACTACCCACAGTGTGCTCCTCCTGCTCCCATTCCTACGGTCGCCTGTACATATCCCGCACCACAGCCGAACTCACCTGGGCCAGAGTCTGCCCGCGAAACTCCACCCTGACCGTAACCCACTTCATCGCATTCGGGTGGTCGTACTCGGTGAGCCAGGATGGATCGGCGGACGAGGGGCTTAGGTTCACTTGGTTGAGCAGCACCTGGAAGGCATAGTTGCCGTAAGGTGCCCCGAAGTTCGTCAAGGGCTGGGCCGCGATGGCATCGAAAGCCGCGGTCCAGCCGGCGGAGGAGCTCTGCGACTCCGGCCGGGACCTGATCTCCTCCAGCACCCGCACCGCAAGGGCGCTGGCCACGGTCTTGTTGCCGCCCTGGTTCGTCACCTGAATCAAGATGAGAAGCGCGCGTGAGATGAACAGGATAGACATGGCCAGGACCGTCAGGGCGACGATCACTTCTATTAGCGTGAATCCTCGTTCGCGCCTGCGCATGGTTACCACCCGAAGATCTCCCCTACCTACCCGCCCCGGACGCACATCACGAAGATGGCCGAGGAGCACCACCGCAGCGCCGGGCTCATCGCGTGCACGAAGTACCCGGGCAAGGGGGCGCGGAGAATCCCCTTAAAGACTATCGGTACGAGACCGGCCTGCTTGAGCCTGCGGATCCACTCCAGCCGACCAAACCGGTGGATGTGGGTCGGGTCACGGTCTATTAGTCCGAACACCCATCCGGCCGGCGAGTCGTAGACCGGGACCGCAATCGCCAGCAGCCCGGCAGGAGCCATCAGGTCGTGCAACCGCCTGAGCGCCGCGTCCAGGTCAGGGATGTGCTCGAGCACATCAAAGCAGGTCACCACGTCGTAGGTCCGGCCGGGATGGAACGCCTGGAGCGCGCACTGTTGGATCGGCACGCCGGGCAGCCGCTCCCGCGCCAGACTCGTAGCATAGGCAGAGATGTCCACGCCCTCGCACTCGTAGTGCTGCTGCGCCGCCTGTAGAAACCGGCCGAAGGCGGATCCCACGTCCAGCAGCGACCCGGCCGGATGAAGCCGCCGGATCTCGCGCAGGTACCCGGCGATCTTGTGGGGGGGGTTAAACCGATCGTAGCAGCCCGCGTAGTTCGAGATCCCGGTAAAGTAGTCCTGGCCAAACGTGCTCTCGTCGAAAACCGGCAGATCCGCTACACGGCCCCCGGCAGCCGCACAGATACCCGGCTCAAGCGCGTCCTCGCGTGCCATACACCCTCCTTATGCCCAGTGGCCCAGGTACATAGACCATATAGGATCACCATCCAAGCGCGCAAGCCCAATAGACACCCAGCCCGTTGACCACGATACCGGCGGCCAGCAGCACCCAGTCAAATGCCCGCACCCGGCCGCAGAGGGCGCCGGCCAGCAGCACCAGCACCGGTACCCACCAGTCCAGACTGTATCGGTACCCGAACTGCACCCAGCCGATGGAGAAAAAGAACAGCATCGGCACCAGCATGCTCAGGATCACGGCGGCCCAGGGAAGCCATGCCCTGCGGTCTGCTCGGGTGAACAGCAGGCGCACCACGACCGGGCTGGTGATCCAGAGAGCCATCCCCCACGGCGAGGGCCGCAGGTAGGGCGGGTTGGGAATCAACTCCGGCAGGCGCAGGAACATGGCGTCGAGGTGCTCGGGCACGAATCGGACGCTGAAGAACCCCCAGCGGGCCGCGGCCTCCACGTTTACCGAGGCCATTGAGAGCATTCCGTAACCCGTCTGCAGGGGGTCGCCGAAGCGCAGCGCGTTGTAGGCCAGATAGATTGCGATGCCCACGGCGCTGGATAGGGCGAACGGCACCAGCGCGCGCAGGGACCGGTGGCGGAGCCAGAGGAGCACCGCCACCGCCGGAACCGCCGGCAGCACGCTCACGCGGGTCAGCCAGGCCGCGGCCAGCACCGCCCCCACGACCACCGGCCGGGCCCCACCGGCCAGCTCCCAGACCAGCACCGTCATCGCAAGGACCACCACCACCTGCGCGAAGAACCAGGCAGTGCCGATCGCCGTCGCCGGCCACAGCACGCTGCCGAAGGCCAGCGCCGCCGCGCAGAACAGACGCACCGGGAGCGGATGGCCCATGCGGCGCAGCGCTGCCGCCAGTACCGCGGCGGCCGCGGCGGCCAGGAACTGCCCGGCCCGGCCCTGGTCGGCGTTCTCTCCCTGCAGCGCCACCAATGGCATCAACAGGACGGCCGGAACCGGCGGGAACGGCGCGTACACCCGGTCTCCAACGCGGATGATATCGTGGTAATGGCCCGGGAGCCCCACCAAGTTCACCCGGCCCTGCAGAAACGCCGCCGACATGTACACATAGTGACGGTACGCCGTGTTCGTGCGAGGCGTCACCGCGACGTAGATCGCAAGCACCACCACAAAGACCAACACCGGTTCGAGCAGGGACCGTCTCATGGCCCGATCCACCCCAGACGCCAGAAGATGACCCCCCAACAGTTGACTATGACGCCGGCGACTATCAGAACCTTGGCCAAGAGCGACGGCCGTCCGCGCATGCCCCAGACGGTCAGCACGAACAACAGTGGGTAGAAATCGGTGGCAAACCGGTAGCCGAACTGGCTGATTCCGGTGGAGCCAAACGACATCACAACCAGGCTCACCAGGGCAATCGAAATCCAGGCAGACAGTGTCTCCGCGCGCAGCGGCGCGCGCAAAGCGTAGACAAACGCGGGGGTCGTCACCCAGATCGCCAGCCCGGTCCAGGGCACGAGCGCGAACGGCGGGTGGGGCACAAACACCGGCCGGTAGAGAAACATGGTGTGCAGGTGCCTGGGGATGTAGGACGGATGGAACAGCCCGCGCGAAAACCACGGCTCGTCAAGGACGCCCGGCCGCACGGCGCTGGCCACATCGGCAACGGTGCCGAAGCGCAGATAGTTGTATGCGCTGTTGAGTAACACCGCGGCCGCGATCGGCGCGGTCAGCCGGATCAGGTAACTCAGGTCAATGCGCCGCCAGTCCCTCAGGCCGCCCGGCCACCAGGATGCGCGCGTGGCGACCAGGAAGAACGGCAGAGTGAGCACGGTCGGCAGGTGCGACAGGTAGGCGACCGCGATTCCGGTCCCGACGATGATCGGCCGGCGAGCACCGAACGTCTCCACCAGCGATAGGCTCAATCCTGCCACGGCCACGACGTGCGCGAAGTACCACGTGCTGCCCAGGGCGCTTAGGAACCAGATGATCGTGCCGAAGGCGCCCATGACGCCGAACCAGAGATAGTCGCGTGGCCTCGGGGTCAAGCGGGACGCCAGTAGCACCATCAGCCCGGCGCCGATCGCACCTATCACCCAACTGGCCAGCGACTGACTTGCCCTCAGCCCGCGGACAGCCACGTACGGCATCAGGAGGATCGCTGGGCCCGGCGGCGGCATTACATAGAACCGGCCGCCGAATTGCGTCATCTCAAGATAGCGCGGAGGGCGGTCGAGGTCGAGGCGGCCATTCAAGAAGGCGTCCGCCAGCAGCACGTAATGGTTGAAGGGGGTCTGGTCGGGGTAAGAGACCGCGAAGACTGAGAACGCTACCACCGACATTACCGCCGCCCAGAATACCGGGTGCCGTGTGACGGTTTTCAGCAGCGTCGAGCCCGCAATGCGGGAATAGGTGCCCACAATGTAGAAGGATGATTCGATGTCAGTTGAGAGTTTCCCCCCTGCCGCCGTGGCGCACGCCGATCGGGAAACGCGTGTCTGGTGGAACCTGGCGGCGGCGGCGCTGCTGCTTCGATTCCTCATCATGCCCTACGGCGGCTTCCCGGTGGACATCGGGACGTTCAGGGCATGGGCGACCGGACTGGCCGAAAATGGTCCTGCCGCGTTCTACGGCGCGGGGTTCGCCGACTACCTTCCGGGCTACCTATACGTCCTCTGGGCCATCGGTGAGATCAACCAGGTTGTCAGTCTCAGCGACCAGGCCTTCGTGTTTGCCCTCAAGCTGCCTGCGGCGGTCTGCGACATCGCCGCGGCTTGGGTGGTCTTCGCCCTGGCGCGGCGGATGGGCTCAAGGTGGGCACTGCTCCTCTCGGCCTCGTACCTGTTCAATCCAGGGATCGTCTTCAACAGCGCGTACTGGGGTCAGGCCGACGCGGTCGGCGCTCTGTTCGCCCTCTCCGGCGTTGCGCTGCTGGGCGTCGCGTCGCCGCTGCTGACGGCGGTGCTGCTGACGGTGGCGGCCTTGATCAAACCCCAGACTGCTCCGGTTATGATCCCGACCGGCCTGTATCTGGCGCGGGCGCTCGCGCGTCCGGTCCATGGCCCTCCTCGCTGGGATCTGCTGTTGGGCGCGGCGGCCGTAGCCGCGGCGGCTCTTGTGCTCATAATCCTGCCCTTCGGCCTGAGCCCACTGGGCCTGATCGGCGTCCTGCGCGTGTCGCTTGGCGTCTATCCCTACAGCAGCGTTGTGGCCTTCAACTTCTGGGGGGCGACGCAGGGGTTCTGGGTCGGCGACGATGTCCGATGGCTGGGGGTCCAGCTGTACGCCTATGGAACGGCTGCGGCTGCCGTTGCGCTGGCGGTGGTGGCGGTCGGTGCCCTGCGGCGCCCGACGCTCCGGGGGACGATCCTGGCCTGCTCGGTAGCGCTGCTGGCGACCTTCGTGTTGCCGACCAGGATACACGAGCGCTACCTGCTCACGGCCATCCCGTTCTTTGCCGTGGCCGCGGCGGCCGACCGGCGGATGGTCGGGGTGTACGCCGTGCTATCGGTGGTGTTCGCGCTCAACCTGCTATTCGCGTACACCCGCCCGTATGTCCAGACTTTCGCGCTGCCGGGCTGGCTGGAATCAACGGTCTTCTCAACCGTCGGCACCCGCGCGCTCAGCGTGGCCGCGGTCCTGGCCTTCCTGGCCGCGCTGTGGATCCTCTTCACGCAGGCCCGCGAGCCGGTCTGCGAAGGGAATCAGCAACACCACAGGGGCGATTCCGGCGAAGTAGGCATAGGAGGTCCATCGGGCGAAGAACATCGCCGCGAACCAGGCCAGCGCACCGAACAGCAGGGCGCGGCTCGGCCGTCGCACCCCGGCCAGGAGACCGGCCAAGGTCACAACGCCCATTAGGGAAACCCCGACCGCCTTCAGAACCGCCCCCAGTCCGATGTCGGCGTCCCACTGCAGCCAGGCGTAGAGAAGCGCCCACACGTTCCACCCGCCGATGGGGTGCAGCGGGTTGACCGGCCCAATCACCATGCTCCGCACAAACCCCATCGGTGCGCGCAGGAAGTAGGGCAGACTCACCAGCGCCACGAAGCCGACGCTCACCGCGGCGTAGAGCAACCAGGCAGGCACCCGGCGCCCGCTGCCGCGCCCGCCCACGCTCAAGTCAAGCGTCCACCGCCCGGCGGCCAGGCAGGCCACGAAGAACGGCCAGAACGGCACGACGTAGATCTTGAACGACAGCGCCCAGCCCATCAGCAGGCCGGCCAGGACGAGCAGCCGGGTGCTGGCCCTGCGCTGCGCCAGCAGCAGCGCCAGCGCGGCGGCGAAGAGCAGCGCACCGGCGCTGGTGTCGTTGCTGTTGTCGGTGCTGAGCGTCATAAGCGGCGGAGCTGCCGCGTAGAGGCCCATGACAGCGACCGGCCACCCGCTGCGCATCACGCCCGCGGCCAGGGCCAGCCCGGCCAGCACGACCCCGGCCGCCACGACCTCCATGACCCGGATGTTGCCGAGCAGGTAGGACGGAAGGTAGTAGAGCAGACTCCCCGGAGGATAGGCAAAGGCCTGGATTCCCGGCGGAACCGAATTCTCAAACGCGTGCGTGTAGGGATTGCCGCCTCTGACCGCGACACCGAGCGCCTCCTGGATAACGGTCAGCACGTCCGATGCGACGCCTGCCGCCGGCACGCCGGTCCATCCCTGCAGTATCCCCAGCCGCACCAGCACTCCCAGGACCAGCAGGTACGCGGCCGCCAACCAGACCCATCTCTTCAGCACTACCGCGGCGAAGACAAGCGGCCACAGCAAGAGGAGTATCACCGAGATCATCGGCCGACCATCGCAAGGGCAGCCGGCCAGGGTGAAGAAAGCCACGGCTAGACCAATGGCCGCCGCCTCCACTGCGCTCGGGCGTCCAACCGGAGGGGCCGCGCGGCCTAAATCCACGACCCGAACCACATCATCCGCATCATCCGCTCGTTGCTCATCGGCACCGCCGACAGCACCGGATAGTACGCCACGAACCACCCAAGCGCCACGATGATGAGAAGCCACACGACCGCCCCTCCCACCCTGGCACGCACGCGCGCCATCCCCGCGGCCAGGCCCATGATCAGGAACGGCAGCGCCGGCATGAAGTGGTAGAGGAACAGCGCGCGGCTGATGAAGGCGTATTGTAGATAAGAGATCGCAAACCCGGCCAGCAGGAAGGTCTCGGGCATCGCGCGCGTGCGCACGGCACGCCAGGCGACCAGGCAGAACGCCGGGAGACTCGCCCACCATACGATCGGGTTTCCAATCGCCAGGATGCCGCGCTGGATCTGCGGCGCGGCCTCGTAGTACTCGTACCAGATCGGCCTGATCAGCACCGGCCAGGACCACCAGTGCGATTGGTAGGGGTGCGGCGCGGTGAGACTCGCGTGAAACTCGTACATGGAGACCTGATGCGCGATCCACTCGCGCGGGGTGTGCTCGAGCAGGAAGTACGGGATGTAGGTCAGCATATAGACCGCCACCGGCGCCAGGATGAACGCCGCCGCGATGTGGCGGATGTCCCCGCGCGGCAGCGCGATACGGCCCCACCCGCGCAGCAGCATGAGCGTCACCGGGATCGTCGAGAGGGGAACCACCGTGGTCCACTTGGTGGCGATCGCGCAGCCGGCGGCCGCCCCTGCCAGGTAGAGCCAGCGCACCTCGCGGCCCGAGGGCTCCTCGGGACGGTCCACGCGGCCACGCAGGTACTGCCAGAACGCGGCATAGGACCCGAACAGGAACAGGGTCAGGAAGATGTCGGGCTTGGCGATCCGGCTCTCGACAAAGAACAGCCCGTCGGTGGCGACCAGAAGCGCGCTGGCCGCCGCGATGAAACGATCCCGGAACAGAATGGCGGCCAGGGCGTAGATCACTACGACCAGGAGGGTTCCGGCGACTGCGCCGGCAACCCGCCATCCGACCGCGCGATCTCCGGCCAGCCGGATTCCCGCGGCGATGATCAGCTTCGACAGCGGCGGGTGGGTGCGCTCCTCGGTGGTCTCCACCCCGGCTAGGACCTGCTGCGCCGCCTTCGCATAGTAGACCTCGTCGAAGATCATGTGCGCAGGCGTCTGCAGGCGCGGCAGGCGTACAAGGGCCGCAAAAAGGACTATCCCGAGCAGCAGCCACAGCGCCGCGCGTCGGTCAGTCGTGCTCTCCACGGTCCCTCCTCAGGCGGGCGCCGAGCGCTTCCAGGTGGCGCCGGGCTTCCTCCAACACCTCCAACACCTCTGCGCCGGACTTCTCCCGGCCGTAGGCCGCCTCCTCCACCAGGGCCGAAATCCCTGCGACCTCGGGCATCGGGCCCAAGGCCTCAACCCGCCGCCGGAACTCGTCCACGGTCTCGGTAGGCGCGCGGCGCCATCCCCGTCGGGCGAGCATCGAACACATCCGCCGGTAGATCTCGCCGACACCCCCACCGGGCGTCTCTGGAGTCTGCCTCGAGCCAACGGCCCGCCACGTTCCTGCCACCGCCAGCACGCCTGCGAGTGCGATCCCGGCCCACAGCGCGCCCCGCGCCAGGACGGATGCCGCCTCCAGCG
>JAVHLI010000018.1 GCA_031082185.1 bacterium
GGCCACCGCTTTAGCACCCGCTTCATTGACATCCGCCGCGATAACCACCCTCGCGCCTTCACCGGCAAATCTCAAACACAACCCCCGTCCGATGCCGGAGGCCGCGCCTGTAACGATGATGACTTTCCCTTGAATTTCCATTCCTGTGCTTCTCCTTACAACTCACGCTTTCTCATGCTCCCTTTGCCCTGCCGCAGAAGGGCGGAGCAGGCGAGCCATCCCAGAAGGGCTGCATTTCTTCTCAACGCGCCTCCTTGCGCCAGCGCGACAGCATGAACGGATGAATGTCGAGCGCCTCGGCGACGTCCTGAACCTGGACGCCATTGAGCTCGCTGAGCTTCACCGCCTTGAGCTTGAATTCAGCGGTGTAGCGATGAACCTTCCTTGGACCCGTTGCTCTGGCCATCAAAACCCCCTTTGCCCGCGTTAGGCCAGAGTGTCAACTTTATCGGGTCAAGTGCCCGGTCGGCTGGAGCGACTGGTTAGGCCTTCCGATTGCAAAACCTCTTTGATCTGACCTTCAAAAGCTTCAGGCTTCTCGCGACCGCGCCGAGTGTATGCGTAGTGCCAGACCTGCCGAATTCGGATTCCCGTCCCCGCCAAGGCGAACTGCAGGAGATCGTATACCTTTTGGCCGAAGGCAATAATGAGTTTAGGCCGGACAATCTCGATTTCCTGATCAAATACCCGACGGTGCAAAGTCATGTCGGGGTAGGGCGCTCCAACCTGGCCTCGACTCTTAATAATGTCCGTCAAATGGCTGTTCTCCATCCCATACTTTTCGAGGAGGCCATAGAGGAAGCGATCAGCGCGGCTTGGGAAGGATCCAGTGGAAGGGCGCTCTGCGACAAACATCACGGGGCCGACGCCCATAAAGCCCTGAACCTTCCCTACCCCTGGGAAGAGCCAGGGGTCCGGAATCGCGGCGAGGATCTTCTCGCGGAGCGCCTGAAGTTGTTGGACGGCGCTATCCATGCGTTTCCCCCCAGGCCTAACTCCTACTAGACTGGTCGGCCTAACTCGCCCGCTGTGTCAGCCTAGCACGACAACCCAAGGGCGGCCCTCCACCGCAATCGCCGGCACAGCCAGGCCTCCGTGATGGCTTCGCCGCGCAACCACGAGGTGAGGTGAATCATGGGCTCGGAGTTGGGGAAGGCGACGGGATGGGGGCAGGCGGTGTTTCGGTGACAGCCGGCAGCGGGACGGTCACCACGGCGTCCCGGTCCACGAATGTGGTGAAGACCGTGCCGGACTTGACCTCCATCTCTTGCCCCCTAATGAGCAGGAGTGGGAAGAAAATCAGCAATCCAAGACCCCATGCCGCGGCTTCGTTTCCTTGTCCGACTCGCTCCGTAGTCGCTCGCAACCGAACCCTGGTCCCGTCGACCGCCCTGGCGTGCTCGAAGGCAAAGCCGAGACGGCCAGGCCTGCCCAACCACGCGGCACGCTGAACAGCCGTGATAGTCCCGAGAACCCTGGCCCCCTTCGCTACTGCAACCTTCCCGCCAACCTCGACATCGTCGGCGGCCTCACCATCGAACACATCACCGACATTCGCCGTCTTCGAGGAGATCTCTTGTAGGATTCGGACCCTGACTCTTTCACCTTCCTGCACGGTGACTTTCTCGCTACGGGGAACTGGCTCCTGGCCCTTGACGACACCTTGGAGCGGAGGCATCAGGCCCAGCAGGAGGACGAGCAAGGTCCAGGTCCATTTGAGCAATCGCATCACGTCACACCCCCGAGGCAATCGCCGCTCATGCGTTCGCGAAGTGACGCACGTGCTCCTGCGATTTCCGTCCTTCCCCCTAGAACCTACCCCGGGCACATTCACCCACGGCACCGGTGTGTCCTGCTTGTCAGGATTGCGATCTAGCCAAAGGTTCAGGCCGGTTTCCCCAGGATCGCCGGCTGCTGGGCGGCGGGCGATTCGATGATGGCGTAGCGGTAGATCCCGTCCCATTGGCTGTAGTTAGGCTGTACAAGGGCCACCAGGACCCCGAAGCCCGCCCAAAGCCACCGGCCAGAATGCCTGCCCCACAGGCCCTTACGCCATAGTGTCGCCTAGCATCCTTGATCTGCGGGCCTTCTGGTGAGAGATAGGGCTGAAGTGCTGACCTGACGAGGGCTTTCCGTGGTGGGCGAGGAGGGTCTCGAACCCCCGACCTCCTCTGTGTAAGAGAGGCGCTCTCCCGCTGAGCTACTCGCCCGCTGCGCCAGTATATCATGCGGGATATCCTGTGGATAAGCTGCTAGTACGCGCGCGTCAGACCTCCGGTACAGTTAAATATTTCTTACCTTACCAGGTCAGTCAGCTCCGCAGCTCCAGTGTCCGGCCCGCGAGAAGCCCCGTCAGGCCCCAGTTCGCAGGGGAAACCCGGTCGCAGGGCGAATTCCCCTTAACTAGCACTGTGACACGGTCAAAGGGATTCCCGGAAGGGGGTCTCGCCGGACGGTGCCGACCAAGCCGAGGTGAACCCAAGTGAAGAAACAGACGCCCGCTCAGCTCGAAGCGATTCAGCGGCTGATGCAGATGGCCGATACCCCTCAGAACCTCGAGGCCATGCAGTATGTGGTGTTCCAGTTCGACTTTCGGGACTTCGATCAGTTCATCATTGAGTGCCCGCCGGGCAGCATCCGCTTCAACAACCTGCTTCGGTTGGCCGTCTTCTGCGACAACGTTGGGTTCCTGGTGGAAGCCGGCGTGGTGGACCGCGAGGCGGTCTTCGAGTTGTTCCCCATCCCCTGGGCGAAAGTTGAGCCGGTGATTCAGGGCATGCGCAAGGATCTCGACTGGCCGGACACCTTCGACTACTTCGAGCGTCTCGGGCGTGAGTACATGAAGTGGTGGGAGGCCAAGCGTAAGCGGCTCAACGTTCCGCCCAGCTCGCCCGAGTTGGGCGGCATTCCCCGATCCCTGTTCGTAGCCAAGCCACGGCCGCCGGTCCCGGCAAGGCCGGCCCCTCCTCCCCGCCCTGCCCCGCCTTCCCGCGCGGCAGTGCCGGCCCCTGCAATCGGCCGCGCACCTCAGCTTGCGCTCCCGGTGGCGCCTGCCGGAGCCGTGGAGGAGAAGCCCAAGACCCTCAGGGTCAAGACCCCCTCCAGGCCGGTGAAGGTTGTCAGCCAGGAGAAGAGGGGCCAGCAGACCAAGCCGAAGGTACATTCCAAGGCAACGCCCGCAAGAAAGCGATAGCCGGGTGGCTGTATACCAGCTCTATGACCTCCAACAGCTCGACACGGCCATCATCCGAACCGCTGCCCACCGGGCGGGCCTTGATGACGGCACCGCGCAGCGGGCGGTGGTTGCCGCGGCGGCCCAGGAACTGGCCGACCTGCAGGGCCGGTTGGACGCCTGGCATGCCCGCCTGCGCGCGCTCGACCTCGGAATCCGCTCCCTGGAGGACAAACGTGCCAAGTTCGATGCCGATCTCTACAGCGGCCGCACGGCCAATCCGAAGGAGCTGGCCGCCATACAGGATGAGATAGGCGCGCTGGATCGTCACAAGGCCGGCCTCGAGGATGAGACGCTGTCGGTGATGGAGCAGGTCGAGCAGATTGAGCCCGAGGCGCGCCGAGCCGAGGCCGCGCTGGAGGCCGCTGTGGCCGCGCTGGCCCAGCAAGAGGCCGCCTTCATCGCAGCGACGGCAGCGGCTGATGGCGAGATCGCGGATCTGGCCGCCCGGAGGTCGGCGCTCGCGTCCCAGATTGACGAGTACCTACTGAAGAGATACGAGCGGTTGAGGGAGCACAAGGTGGGCCTGGCGGTTGTGGCGGTCACCGGTGGGATCTGTGATGGCTGCCACGTTGCCATTCCGGAGGGACGGTTGCAGCAGATCGCCGGGGATCCAAATGCACTCGCGGCCTGCGACGGTTGCGGACGGCTGCTCGTGGTTCGGGTGTTTCAGGTGTAATGAAGCTTCGGCTGTTCATTGACGGGGCCTCGCGGGGGAATCCTGGTCCCTCGGCCATAGGCGTGGTGGTGCAGGACGGCCGTGGCCGGGTGATCGCCGAGGTTGCCGAGGCCCTGGGGAAGGCCACGAACAACGTCGCGGAGTACGAGGCGTTGCTCCGTGCTCTTGAGGAAGCCCGCGCGCGCGGGGCGGACGAGGTTGAGATACTGGCGGACAGCGACCTGCTGGTCCGGCAGATCGCCGGCACCTACAAGGTCAAGAGTCCCAATCTGGCGCCCCTGCACAGGGCCGCGCTCAAAGCGCTTGCGGGCTTCCGAAGATGGCACATCACCCACATCCTTCGCGGTCGGAACACCGCGGCCGATGCCCTGGCCAACCGTGCTCTTGATGGTCTTCCGCCGCAGGGTTCTCTCCCTGGCGCCCCCGACGCCGGGGCCGGCCTGCGCTCGGAGCTTGCCCGCCTCTCGGGCCGGCTGGAAGGGGTGCTGGGCGTCGGCGTCAAGACGGTCTGGGACGGCCAAGAGATCTTCCTCGAGCCCGACCGGCCCTTCCCGACGGCCAGCGTGTTCAAGATCCCGGTGCTGATCGAGCTGCTGCTGCAGGTAGAGGAGGGACGCCTCCGCCTCGATGGCACGGTGACCGTTACCGAGGAGATGAAGTCCCCGGGCTCCGGTGTCCTGAAGGAGCTGACCTCTTCCCCGGCGCTCAGCGTTGCGGACCTGGCGATGCTGATGGTCATCATCAGCGACAACACCGCCACCGACATCCTGGTTGATCTGGTTGGCAAGGAGGCCATCAACCGGCGGCTGGCGTCGTGGGGGTTCTCTGTGACGCGCGTGCCGATGAGCTGCCGGGAGCTGCTTTTCGAGCTGGCAGGGCGCCCGACGGGTCCCTTCACCCCAGAGGCGCGTCTCGAGGTGGAGCAGATCCTCAAGGCGCGCGTGCGGTCGTTTGCCGGCCGTGCCTATGCAGACTGCGATAACGACCTTACTACCCCCCGCGAGATGGTCGGGCTGCTTGAGATGCTGGTGCGTGACGGGCCGCTCTCCGCCGGCGTCCGGGAGCGAGCCCTGCACTTCATGGGACGCCAGCAGGTGCGCGACCGGCTGCCGCTGCACCTGCCGCCGGGTACCGAGATCGCTCACAAGACCGGATCGATCGCCGGGGTCCGCAACGACGCCGGGATCCTGTTCGTGCCACGCGGCCCGGTGCTGGTCTGCGCCTTCGCCCGCGATCTCGCGGACGACCAGGCCGGGGCCGCGGCTATCGCCGAG
Organism: bacterium; assembly: GCA_031082185.1. Classification (NCBI taxonomy): domain Bacteria; species bacterium. Next base: position 5,186 of record JAVHLI010000018.1, read on the forward strand.
GTCGGACGGCTGGTACACGCTGTTTTCGCGTAGGTGAGGGTGTCCCAAGGGTAGTTGAAAGAGCGAGGGAGCAGCACCTCAGTGTGGTGAACTGATCTTTGTGGGAAACCAACACACCACAGGGAGGGGGCTGCTCCATGTGCACGGTAGTGCGGATAGGTGCACAGGGCAAGGCCCGGATGGCTCACCAGGTGGCGCTGCCGGAGGCTGATGCCCTCGATGTCAGGATCGCCCTTGTCCAGGACCTGATCCCCCTGGGCCTGCAGGCGGTGGAAGAGGTGCTCCAGCAGGAGGTCCAGGCGCTGGCCGGCCCGCGCTATGCGCGCGGCGATGGCGCCCCGCATCTGGTGCGCTGGGGCCGGCAGCGGGGCTCGGTCTACGTGGCCGACCAGAAGTTGCCCCTCCCGGTGCCCCGGGTGCGCAACCGGCAGGCGGGCATCGAGGTCCCCCTGCACAGCTACACCCGACTTCAGCAGCCCCGCGCGGCCGATGAAGGCGTGCTCCGGCGGATCCTCTATGGACTGAGCTGCCGGGACTACCGGACCGCGGCCGAGGCGGTCCCGGAAGCCTTCGGGCTGAGCCGGTCGAGCATCTCCCGCCGGTACATCCGGGCGACGGCGCGCAAGCTCCAGGCCCTCCAGGAGCGCCGTCTGGACCAGTATGACTTCGTCCTCGAGCGTGGTCTGCGGGTGGCCGAGGGCCTGCTGGTAGTGATCGATGGCGGCAAGGGTTTGCGGCGCGCGGTCAGGGATGTGTTCGGCGACCAGGCGCAGGTGCAACGCTCCCTCCGGCACAAACGGGAGAACGTCGTGGCCTACTTGCCCAAGGCCCTGCAGCCCCTCTGGCGGGCGAGACTCCAGCGGGCGTACCGGCAGCCGACCTACGCCCTGGCTAAAGCCGACCTGCAGCGGTTGCACCAAGACCTGCGGCGGCTCAAGGAGGATGCCGCCCGGAGCCTGGCGGAAGGGCTGGAGGAAACGCTCACGCTCCATCGCCTGGGGCTGGCCGATCGTCTGGGCACGAGCTTGGGCACTACGAATGGACTGGAGTCCATCCTGGCGCTGGTCGAGCAGCGGGTGGGCAAAGTCGATCGCTGGGCCACGAGTGACCAGAAGCAACGGTGGCTGGCGACCACGCTGTTGGAGCTCGAACCTCGCCTGCGCCGGCTGCGCGGGTATCGGGCGTTGCCACAGTTGCGCATCGCTCTGAGGAACGCTGTCATGCAGGAGGAGGAGGCGAGGGTAGCGTAATGAGTGCTGGGGGTTGCTCCCAGAAAATCAACTACCCTCGGGACACCCTCCTCTGTGCGGCTCGAGAGGCCATAAGCTGGGCAATGAAGACTGCGAAAGGGGTGGGCTGCGTGGATCGTAGGAGATTCAGTCGTACACTGTGTGGTTTGTTAGTCGTGATAGCCGTCCTGTGGGCGGGTCCTGGTGCAGGAGCCCCCGTTCCGGCGCAGCGCGGCGAGCTGCGCATCGCCATGCAGTACGACCGCGGCTCCATGGATCCCGCGGTGCTGAGCGCCGTGACCGACAAGCAGATGACCGTCAACGTGTTCGAGGGGTTGGTCCGTCACGCGCTGGGCACCGTCAAGATAGAGCCAGCCCTGGCAGAGAGCTGGACGATGGCTCCAGATGGGAAGACGTGGACCTTCAAGTTGCGCCGCGGCGTCCGATTCCACAAGGAATTCGGCGAGATGCAGGCCAGCGACGTGAAGTTCAGCCTGGAGCGGATCCAGGCCCCGGCCCTGAAGTCTCCCTACTCTCAGCTGATGGCCTCGCTGGAGCGCGTGGAGGTCCTGGACAGGCACACGGTCCGAATCCTGCTGAACTCGCCTGACCCTGCGTTTCTGGACAAGCTGGCGCAGAGCTTTGGCGCCATCGTAAGTGAGAAGGCCGTGAAGGCCAGGGGCGACAAGTTTGACCAGGACCCCGTGGGCACCGGCCGCTATCAGTTCTCCAGCTGGGCGCCCCAGCAGGAGACGGTGTTCACCCCATTCGACGAGTACTGGGGGGGGAGGCCGGCGCTCGCACGCGTCGTCTACGTCCCGATTCCGGATTCCACGACCATGTTCAACGCCTTTGAGGCAGGCGACGTGCACCTGGTCCAGGTTACTGATCCGGACAAGCTGAAGAAGTACAGGCAGAACTCCAAGATGACCGTGGTCGAGACCCCCGGCCTGATCACCCGGTTCTTCGGCATGAACCGTCTGCACAAGCCATTCGACGACATAAAGGTGCGGACGGCAGTCCTCCATGCCGTCAACAGGACCGAGATCGTCCAGTTCCTCTTCGGTGGCGTCTCCACGCCGGCCCGCTCCATCCTAGCCCCGGGGGTCCTGCATGCGGAGCCCAACGTCATGCAGTACAGGTTTGATCCCTCCAGGGCAAAGCGGCTGCTGGCCGAAGCCGGGTACCCCAACGGCTTTCGGACGACGTTCTACGTGCCCAACATCGATCGCTTCACCAGGCCGGCGACCGTCATACAGCAGCACCTGCGGGGCGTAGGCATCGAGATCGAGATCCGGGTGATGGAGGTAACGTCCTTCCTGGCAAGATTGCGGTCGGCCGAGGGAATGCCCATGTTCACCTTGAGCCGGGGGCAGGACCCCGCTCCCGACCGTGTGCTCTACATCTGGTTCCACAGCAGCGGGATACCGCGGGACAACTGGGCGAACATCTCCATCCCCGAGGTGGACCGGTGGTTGGACGAGGCGCTGCGAACCCTGAACGAGGACAGGCGCAAGGAGCTGTTCAGTCTCGCCCAAAAGCGCATAGTGGATGAAGCGCACTACTTCTTCATCGATCACGAGAACCACATCTTCGCCATGCAGGCGCGGGTCAAGGGGTTTGTGGGCGACCCGCAGCGCAGCATCCGGCTGGACAACGTGTCCGTGGAGAGGTAGAGGTTGAGGGGTCTCCTTGCGGCCCGCCTGGCAGCCACGGTACCAACGGTCCTGGGCGTCATCATCGTGGTCTTTCTGGTGGTCCATTTCATCCCGGGTGACCCTGTGATCGCCATGCTGGGCGATTCGGCCACGGCAGAGCAGGTCGAAGAGACCCGACGCCTACTGGGCCTGGACGCTCCTCTGCCCGTGCAGTTTGCCAGGGTGATTGCCCGCTACGTGCGCCTGGATCTGGGCCGGTCCATCATCACGCGGCGGCCGGTCATCGGTGAGATCCGGAGCCGCTTTCCGCACACTCTTTGGCTGGCCGCGGGTGCGATGCTGGTGTCGGTGGCCGTGGGCCTCCCGCTGGGAGTGCTTGCGGCCACCCGGCGCGGCAGCCTGGTCGATCTGAGCAGCCTGGTCCTCAGCACTGCAGGCATCGCGGCGCCCGTCTTCTGGATCGGACTGCTGCTCTCGCTGCTCTTTGCAACGAGGCTAGGCTGGTTTCCCACGATCGGAGCCGGCCGCGTAGGGGACCTGGGCTCCATGCTCCATGCCCTGGTGCTTCCCTCGGTGACCCTGGGTCTCTCCGGGATCGCGCTCATCGCCCGCATGACCCGGTCGTGCATGCTGGAGGTGCTGCGCGAGGACTACGTCCGCACTGCCCGCGCGAAGGGGGCGACGGAGCGGGCCGTGGTCTTTCGACACGCGCTGAAGAACGCCGCCATCCCCATCGTGACGATCATCGGTCTGAACGTCGGCTATCTGCTGGGCGGGGCGGTGCTCGTGGAGACGGTCTTTGCGCGTCCCGGGCTCGGGAAGCTTCTTGTTGACGCCATCTTGTCCCGGGACTACCCCGTGGTGCAGGGGGTGACGCTGACCGTGGCGATCTCGTTCGTGGCGGTCAACCTGGTGACCGATCTCGTCTACGGCTGGCTCGATCCCAGGATTCAGTACCAGTGAGCGGAGCTCATCAGCATCTCGCCGGAAGAGGCGTGACCGGCACTCCCAGGTGGCGGCGGGTCATCACGCACGCGCCGATGATGGTGGGCGCGGTGATCGTCCTGGCCGTCGTGGTGATGGCCCTGGCCGCTCCCGTTCTGGCACCGGCTGACCCGACCGCCATCGACCTGCCCATGCGGCTCCGACCCCCGGGCGAGGACGGCCGCCTGCTGGGGACCGACGGCTTCGGCCGAGACGTTTGGAGCCGGCTGGTGTTCGGCACGCGGGTCTCCCTGCAGGTGGGCGTGGTTGCAGTCAGTATCGGCGCCGTGGCCGGCCTGGTCGTGGGACTGGCGGCGGGCTACTTCGGCGGCTGGGTTGACATGCTTACCGGGCGCGTGCTGGACGTGGTGATGGCCTTTCCGACCATCCTGCTCGCTCTGGCGGTGGTCGCGGCGCTGGGGCCGTCGCTGACCCACAGCATGATCGCCATCGGTCTCACCAGCATACCCCGCTTTGCCCGGGTGACTCGGGGCGCCGTGCTGGCGGTGCGGGGGCGGGACTTCGTGCAGGCGGCCGAGGCGCTGGGCGCGCCGACCAGCCGCATCCTGGCAGTCCACGTTCTCCCCAATGTCCTCTCGCCTCTTGTCGTGATGGTCAGCCTCGGCGTCGGATCAGCGATCCTGGTGGAGGCCTCCCTGAGCTTCCTCGGACTGGGCGTGGCGCCGCCCACACCCACCTGGGGGTCCATGATCACCGACGGCAAGCACTACATCGATCTCGCGCCGTGGATCTCCGGGTTCGCAGGCCTGTTCATAATGGTGACCGTGCTGGGATTCAACCTGTTGGGAGACGGGCTGCGGGACCTGTCGGATCCGAAGCTCAGGGCCCGATAGTAGCCGCGCGGGACCTGGCGGTGAATCTGATCGAGGAGTCGTAGACATGCTGGAGCAGTCCAAAGCCGTGCTGGAGTATGTCGAGCGCCACCGCGACGACCTGGTGACACTGTTGCAGACCATGATTCGCACGCGCAGCGTCAACCCCGCCTTCGACCCGGCGTCTCCGGGAGAGGCGGCCATGGCGAGGCTCGTGGCCGATCGGTACGCGGCGCTGGGAATCGCCACCGACATCGTGGAGGCGGTCCCAGGCCGGCCCAACGTAGTCGCGACCTGGAAGGGAAGCATTGGCCGCCCCAGGCTGCTGGTCAATTGCCACCTGGACACCGTACCGCCGGACTGCGGGGAGTGGGTTGACCCCCACGACGGGAAGGTGACCTCGGGCTGGACCAAGGACCCTTTCGGGGGCGAGATCGTCGACGGCCGCATCTACGGGCGAGGCGCGGCAGACCACAAGTCCCCAATCGCCGCCACCCTGATGGCCCTGGAGGCGCTGGTGGCGTCCAGCTGCCGACTGGAGGGGGACCTGGTCTGCATCCACGACGCCGACGAGGAGGTCGGTGGCCGGTACGGAATGCGCTACCTGGCAGAGCACATGCCTTTCGACTTCGACATGGCCCTGTACGCGTGCACCGGCGACGTCACGCCGCTCGGCAGTGAGTACTTCTCCGCCCTAGGCACGAACAACATCATCCGCACCCTTGCAGGGACGCAGACCTACCAGATCAGGCTCACTGGACACAACCTGCACAGCATGGCACCGCTGCGGCACCTGGGCGCTGCGGAGGCGGCCGTGGCCCTGATCGACCGCCTGGGCCCCCTCATGCAGCGAGTCAACGACTATCAGGACCCCGTGGATGGCTCTGGGCATCCGGCGATGCGCATCAGCGGGATCGACAGCGGGGAGAGAGTTGCAGTCCACCACCAGTCGCGCACCTGTGAAATCACGGTCAACCGCAAGATCCACCAGAGCATCGATCCGGAGGCGGCGCTGGCAGAAATCAAGGCCGTCGTCGCGGCGCACAACGCGGCGTACCCTGAGAACACGGCCTCGCTTGAAGTGCTGCGCAACCTGCCGCCGGCGATCACGCCTGCGGACCACCCTGTGGTAACGGGGCTCGCCCGAGCGGTGAAGGCCGTGCTGGGGGAGGAGGCGAGGGTTACGGGGATGCCTTGCCCGGTTGGCATCAGCTCCTTCCTGGCGACCGTTCCCATACCCACGGTGCTGTTCGGCTACGGGCTGGTCAACCTCCATCACGCCCACGACGAGTACATCGCGGCAGACGACCTCGTCAAGATGGCGAAGGTCTACGCCGTCGCGTTCATGGAGTGGCTGGGCAGGTCGGAGTAGGTCCTGTCGCGGATATCAGGTGTCTGCCAGGCCGGCGGCGGCGCCCTGCCGGCGAGGGTCGGCGGCCCCTTGACAGAGGCCTGTCTTTGGGTCTCGCGTCACCACCTGCACCGCCCCAAACCACGGCGATTTCGCGCTCCTGTACTGCACCTCGTGCCCCAGGCGCGACAGCCCTGCCTTCGCGGCATCAGGTAGATCGGACTCCGCCTCGAGCTCGTACCCCGACCAGTGCACGCGGGGCGCGTCCACTGCCGCCTGAAGGGACGTGCCGTGATCGAGAACGCTCACCAGCACCTGGGCGATTGCGTTGGGGATCCGTGTGCCCGACGGGCTGCCCAGGGCCATCACCGGAGCGCCGTCGCGCAGGACGAGCGTCGGGCAGGGCATGAGCGGGCGCTTGTACGGTGCGATCGCCGCCACGCGCGTTCCCGGGCGGGGATCGAACAGTTTCATGGCGTTGTTCAGGAAGAACCCGCGGCCCGGGACCACCATGGCCGACCCGAAGGCATCGCCCAGGCTCTGGGAGATGGAAACGAAGTTCCCCCAGCGGTCCACGTGGGAGTGGTGGGTCGTGCAGCTGGCGTGCCCCGCCGACGAGGGCATCACGCCCGTGAGGCTCGCCGGGTCCGGCTGCTCCGCCTGGTATGCCCACGGGTTGCCGGGCCCGGGGAACTGCGCGCGCTGCGGGTCTATGCTCCTGCGCCGTTCCGCTGCGTACGCCGGATTGAACAGTCCACCAATAGGCACGTTGACGAAGGCGTGGTCGCCGATGTGAACCGCCCTCTCTGCAAAGGCGAGCTTCATGGCCTCGATCAGAAGATGGAGCTTCTCCGGCGAGAGCGGATCGCAGGTGCGGAAGTCGAAGCCGTCGAGCAGGCAGAGCAGGTGCAGGAGCAGCGCGCTGGACTGCGGGGGCGTGCACTGCACCGTGTACCCCCGGAAGGACACGGCGTCCGGCGGCAGTACCCGAAACAGCTTCTCGGGATAGAGGGCCAGGTCTTCCTCTGACAGCACACCCCCGTCGGACCGCACGCAGTCCACGATGGCGCGAGCGATCTCACCGGAGTAGAACTCCTCGATCCCACTGGTGGCGATGCGTTCCAGGGTCTGCGCGAGTTCTGGCTGCACGACCGCCTCACCTTCCGTCCTGGGCGAGCCGTCCGGGCGGAGGAAGATGGCCGCTGAAGCCGGGTACCGCGCCAGGCGGTCCCGGTTTTCGGCGACCAGCCCGGACATGCGCCGGGCTAGGGGCACGCCCCCTCGGGCGTAGGTGATGGAAGGTTCCAGCACCGTCCCAAGGGGGATAGAGCCCCACCGCCGGTGCGCGTAGGCCCATCCCCAGACGGCGCCGGGAATGCACACCGACAGCCCGCCGGTGGTGTTGAGGTCCCCCTCGGTTAGGAACCGGTAGTCACCCTGGGTCGGGTGCTCGATCCACCGGTACATGCCCGCGCGGGCGGCGCCGGGGGCGCAGGCATAGAAGTCTATGCCCACGGTCTCTCCCTCGCCGGCCATGTGCACCAGCATGTTCCCCTGGCCCCCGAGGTGAGACATGGCCGGCTCGCACACGGCCAGGGCAAAAGCAGTGGCGATGGCCGCATCCGTGGCGTTTCCGCCGCGCGCCAGCATCTCCACTCCCGCTGCCGTCGCCCAGGGATGCGACGAGCTGCAGAAGCCGCCAGCGCTCAGCGCGTCGTTCGCGGGGCTGTTGACGAAGGGGGGGCTCATGGACTGCAGCGCCTCTTGGTCTCCGGGCACAGCGCTACCCAACCGCGGGTCCTTCCGACCCGGCGCAGTCACATCCACATGCGCATGCCTTGCGCCCCGCTGCCAGCGCCCCGATCAGGACTGCTGCCCGCCGGGTGTTGAAGATGCCGCAGTGGCAGTTGCGGGCCATCGTGACGGCAGCCTCCTCGGCGGCCATCAGGCCGCCTGCCACTCGATCGGCAAGCGCGCTGATGAGGTTGAAGGAGATCATCGCGTGTCCGCACATGGTGTTGATGGCCATCACCAGGGGGTTCCGTGGGAGGCGGGTCGTGTTGCCGTGTATACCCAGGGACATGTTCACCGTGTGCTGATCGGCACCGGCCCGGCGGGCGCAGTCGCGCACCCTGTCGAACAGCCCCGAAACCACCACGGAGAGGCCTGTGCCGAGCCGCTGTAGCTCTTCCAGCACCCGGACCACCTTCTCGGGGTCGTCGTAGACGGCGTGCACCAGGGAGTTGTTCTTGAGGCCGGCCTCCAGCCTGTCGCGCGTCGTGGAGAACTTGTTCCCGATGCGGCAGTCGCCCCAGTTCACCGGCTCGTGCCTGATCAGGACCTCCAGGCACAGCTTCAGGCGGGATGCAGCGCCGTCATCGGTTATTCCCTTGGCCGGCATGACGAGCACAGTGTAGTCGGACGCCAGGCTCTCCGGGCTTCCTTGTCGGTGCAGCGAGTGTGTCGTCGTTCAATCCTCCTCAGGGAATAGTGGAAAGCCCAGGCCTACGTTGGTCTTGCCGTTTGGAAGCACATTGAAGCCCATCGCCCCACAGGTGGCCAGCACCCACTCCAAGTTCTCCGGTCTCACCCGCAGCGCTACGCCAAGGCTGAACACCGTCTCCAGCCCTGCGGCCGCCTCTCTCGCCGCCCTCAGCACCTGGGGCAGCCTATCCTGGGGCATCTCCATCTCTATGATGGCCGAGAGCACCCGCTCGTCCAGGATGTCGTCGCGCAGCTTCCCGGTGGAGGCGTCCTTCATGAGCTGGGTGACCGGGTTCATGGGCTCGAAGCACGCACCCTCCCTGGCGAGTGCGATGGTCACAATCTCTACCTCACGAAACGAGGAGCCAACCCCGGGGCGGCCCATCTCAACCGCCATGCCGACGCGTCCCCGGCGGAACCGCCCCGTGACCTCGTTGGTCTTGATCTCCTCTGTGCCCCGGCCCAGTATCCCGGTTCCTGGATGCTCCACGACGGGGTCTGAGAACTGCGAGCGAAGTATGCGGGGCCACTCAAGTTCCTGCATCACCAGCGCGTCCACGGGGCACACGCCGGAGCGATAGCAGATGCCGCACTCCACGCACGCGTCCTGGTCGATGGCAGCCAACCCCTCCCGATCAAGGGAAACCGCTCCCACGGGGCAATAGGGGATGCACGCCTCGCAGCCGTTGCAGAGTTCCCGGGAAACCAGCATGAATGGGTATGCCTCCAACCTCGCTGGGAATGATTGCGGACACAACTCGTGCCAGGGAGTTTACGCCAGCGACGCGCAAATCTCCTTCACGACGCGCAGTTCTACCACCGCCACATCTGTCGCAGGATTCCTTGATGTCCTCTCCAATGAGTGGCTCAACCCTTGCTCAGGACTCACCCTGTTGCTGGCTGGTTGGAGGCCTGCGGGCCGCCCCGAAGAAGTCTAGGAAAGCAGGTTCGGAGTTGACCTCAGCTGGGCAGCTGACCACGACGGATTAGGAGGAATCACGATGGCGTTCAAGCAGTGGCACGGCCCGCCTGAGAGGAGGCTGGACGTGAGCAGGGGCCAGGCGAGCCGGCCCCTGCAGTGTGAGGCTAGGCACACGCCGATGATCACCAAGGGAGGCTAACGAGTCGAACACCAACATCATAGGCCAAGGGAAGTGCTACCCTGGGCTTGACAGTCTCAGCGCGCCGCACCGATTTGACCCTCTCCCCGGCCCGGTGCTACCATCGAGCCGGGAGCAGGCCGGGCGGTCGCGGCGCGTGAGCGTCGAGGAAAGTCCGGGCTCCGCAGGGCAGGGTGCCGGGTAATCCCCGGCGGGGGCGACCCCAGGGATAGTGCCACAGAAACATACCGCCTGACGGCTACATCCGTCGGGTAAGGGTGAAACGGCGGGGCAAGAGCCCGCCGGCGGCCTGGTAACAGGTCGGCCAGGCAAACCCCACCCGGAGCAAGGCCATATAGGGGGAGATGAGGCGGCCCGCTGATCCCCGGGTAGGCCGCTTGAGGTCCCGGGTAACCGGTGATCCCAGAGAGATGACAGCCGCGCCGAGGTACCGCGAGGTATCCCGGCGCACAGAACCCGGCTTACAGGCCTGCTCCCTCGACTAAGGATAGATTAGGTACGGGCTCCGCAGCATTTGGAACCGTCGCAGCTCAGGCTCCCAGCGCGCGGCGATCGCCGTCGCCGGAGCACCCCTCAGGATGGCCTTGCGCACGCTGCTGGTTCCCCATACGAAGTCGAACATGTACCGGCCGCCCCGCGGGATGAACTGTAGCGTCGGGCCGTGGAGCCGCCGGATCTCGTAGAGGATGTGGACCGCGGTGGTCGCCGGCTTGAAGCGGAGCGGATCGGTCAGCACCAGGCGTACCCCCCGGAGCGCGCTCTCGCCCCGCACGAACTCATAGGGTTCAAACACGACACCGCTCAACCCAACGGCGTTCAGCCGCGCTGCCAGCCGTCCGGCATTCAGCCAGGGGCTGATCACGACCTCAAAGGGGTGCGGGGTGCCGATGCCGGCGGATAGGTTCGTGCCGTCCAGAACGCCAGTGGCCCCGTAGTAGAACGGGGTTGTCATCGTCGGGATATTGGGCGACGGCCGCACCCAGGGCAATCCGGTCTCTCCCCAGACCGTGCGGCGCGACCAGCCGCGCATCGGCACCACGGTGAGCTGCGCGTTGATCTCGAACATCCAGTTGAAGAGTTGGGCCAACTCTCCCATCGTCATGCCGTGCACCAGCGGTATCGGGTACATGCCGATGAACGACCTGTAGGCGGGCTCCAGCACCGGCCCGTCGAGCTGCAGGCCTCCCTGTGGATTAGGCCGGTCGAGGACCACCACCGGCTTGCCCGCTTCACGCGCCGCCTGCAGCACCAACGCCATCGTGGAGGCGTAGGTGTAGGCGCGCGCTCCGACATCTTGAAGATCAATCACGAAGGTATCTATGACTGCCATCATCTCGGGCGTGGGCCGGCGCGTGGCGTTGTAGAGACTGTAGACCGGCACGCGGCCGGCAAGGTCCGGGACCGAGTGGCCGGCCGGAATCGTTCCGGAGACCCCGTGCTCCGGGGCGAACAGGGCGCCGACGACAAAACGCGGGTCCCGCAGGATCGCGCTCGAGGTCGTCTCTCCGCTGCTTGTCAGGCCGGCGGCGTGCGTTACGAGTCCGATGCGGCGTCCCTGCAGGAGCCCCGGCGCCTCCAGGAGAACATCCACGCCGGGCCGCGTCAGGCCCCCCGGCTGCGCTTCGGTGCGCCCGGTGTAGTAGGGAGCGACTGGTAGGAGCAGCAGGATCAAGAGGACGGCCGCGTGTTTGCGCATGGTCGTCCTAGAGTTCGGGTCCGGGGAGCCGATTCCTTGGCGACGGCCACCCGACCCAACACCGGTGGGCTGTGCCGGCAGTCCGCCACCTCAGGGGCGGACCTTTGTCCACGACCACGGCACCCCCTAGCAGCGAGGAGTCCCGGGGCGGGTTCCTGGCGCTCATACGCCACCGCAACTACGGGCTGCTGTGGACCGGTCAGCTCATCTCCCAGGTGGGAGACCGGTTCCACTGGGTGGCCATTTCCCTCTGGGTATACGCGCAGACAGGATCGGCGCTCTCGGTCTCCTACGCGATCACCGCGCTATTGGTCGCGCCGGCGCTGGTCGGGTTCTATGCCGGAACCGTGGTTGATCGTTATGACCGTCGCAGGATCCTGATCGCGGCCGACCTGGTGCGCGCCGGCCTTGTTGCCGCCATTCCATGGCTCATGCAGCAGGGAATGACTTGGGTGTACCTCGACCTGTTCCTTATCTCGGCGGCGTCCGCGTTCTTCAGGCCGGCGATGTTCGCCGCGATCCCCCAGTCGGTGCCCAAGCCGCGGCTGCTGCAGGCGAACGCCTTCTTTGCCTCCATGGACTCGAGCACAGAGGTGTTCGGGCCTGCGCTGGCCGGGCTGGTGGTGGCGAAGTTCGGGTACGCCTCGGCCATGTACATAGATGCGGCTACCTTTCTCGTGTCGGCCCTGTTCGTTTCGGGGCTGTCACTTCCAAGGCCGCAGCCGAGCGCGGGCGATGCGCGGACCGCAGGCCGTCCGGGAACGCTGCGGTCCATCCGGGAGGGCCTGAGGTACATCCGGGGAGACCGGGTGCAGGTTGCCCTGCTGGGGTTTCTCCTGGCCGGGTTCTGGGTCGCCGGATTGAATTCGCTTCAGACACCGCTGGCCAAGGGCGTGCTCGGCATCACCGACGACCAGTTTGGCTGGTTCCAAAGCATCTGGGGGGTCGGTTTCATCGGATCGGCGCTGCTGATGGGCTGGTACGGCGGCCGGTTCCCCAAAGGTTACGCGATCGTGTTCGCTTATCTCCTGTGGGCGGCGGCCGCCGGCGTGATGGGACTGAGCCCCAACTATGGAGTGCTCCTCGTGACTGGGTTCTGGGTCGGCTTCGCCAACATGCTGCTCTTCGTGAACGTTTCGACCATCTTGATGGAGCACACGCCACCAGACAAGATCGGACGCGTGATCACCACGCGGCAGGTCATGGTGGCGCTCATACGGTTAATAGCCCTCCTGGGATTCGGGTGGCTGGCGGATGTGATCGGCGTGAGGCTGGCGATCCTGATGATGGCCGGTGTCTCCTTTGTAGGCACCCTGGCGGCCACCATTAAGTTCCCGGAGCTGTGGCGGTATCGGTCCCCGACAGCGCCGCCTCCAGGGGAAGGCGTCGTCGTCCGCCGGCCCGCCACCGCCGGCCCCCCCGGACTCGTCATGCACTACCTCGAAGCCCACACCGACTCCGAGTTCGTGGTCGCGGAGCAGCGGTGGCTGAACGCAGCGTCTCTGCTCATTATCGGCGTGGGGTGGGTCGCGCTGCTGGTCACCATGCCCGTCCAGGCGCTGGGGATCGCGGCCGCCGTTGCCGGGGCCATCGGTGGGGCCGGCCTGGTGCGCGCCGCCGCACAGCGTCTGAAGCCAATGATGGAGGAGCGGGAGCGCCGGGGGTCAGGGCCGGCTTCCTAGACGGGGCAGAAGGAAAACCAGGGAAGGAGGCGAATAGAAGCGTCTACCGGACCGACAGCATAGCAAGCGCGACACTCCACGTCGCAAAGCGAATACTGAGCCCTCACTGAAGCCTTGCAGACTGCAGGCAGAGGGCCACCTGTCTTTCTCCGAGGGCAGCAGAGCGCGGCGCAGCAGTGCTACTTAGGAGACCAGGTGAAGTTCGTTCGCGCAATTGGCAATGCGATTGCTCGGGGACTGTTGCTCGGCGCTGATAGGGAACTGTAAGCTGTCGGTCTGGTTCTTCATTTCCCGGACCCTATGCAGACGATAACCCGAGAGGTTCGGCTCTTCGTGCCGATAGTCATTGCCTCGGCGACGGCAGTGGTGGTTCTGCTTGCCGATCAGGTCCCGTGGGATGACTGGCCACGCCTGCTCCTGTTTCTCGGTCTGATGATCTTTGCCTTTTCGGTCCGCATTCCGGACCCACGCGGGGGCTCACTCACACCAAGCATAGTACTATCCTACCTCGCAGTATACGTGTTCAACCCCCCAACGGCGGTTCTTGTTGTAGGAGTGGGAAGGACCATAGCTTACTCCCTGTCGCGAGGCTGGATTCCGTGGCGCGCTATCTTCAACGGCTGCCAGATCGCCCTTAGCGTTGCTGCGGGGGCGTACGTGTTCCGGCTGTTGGGTGGCGAGCCCGGGAAGATCGAACTGGCCTCAACCTATCTGGCCCTGGCGGCAGCTCCTCTGGCTCACCAAGTCGCGAACAACTTCTTCGTGGCATATGGCTTGAGTAGGTGGAGAGGAACACCTTTCCTCAGTACATGGTTTAGCAACACGCGTGATCTCTTCTGGCCGAATCTTCTGAGCATTCCTACGGCGATTCTCCTGGCCATTCTCTACAGCGAGGTTCACTATGCAGTTGTCCTGGTGTACCTTGCGCTGTTTCCTCTACAGCGACTGGCTATCGGCCTCTACGTCAAGCGCCGCCAGCTCTACGCCCAGATCGTTGACGGCCTCGTCGTAGCAACGGACGTGAACTTCCCTCTCGGTAGAGGCCATGCCAAACGGGTGGCCGAACTCGCCGTCTCTATCGCGCGCGAGATGCGGCTGAGTGAGACCGCGGTAGAGTCGGTCCAGTTCGCGGCCCTCATGCACGACGTTGGCATGATCGGCAAGGACGAGTTGCTGGACCGGCCCGTTCTGGCCCCTGAGGACGCCGAGGGCCTGCGGGACCACGTGCTGATCGGCGCTCAGGTGGCGAAAGAGCTGCCCCGCAGAGAGATCGCCACGATGATCCTCTGCCACCACGAGAGATTCGACGGCGCAGGATACCCCAGGGGCCTGCAGGGCGAGGCGATTCCCCTGGGCGCTCGAATCATCGCCCTGGCCGAGGTGGTTGACAGCATGGCGTCCGGGATCCATCCGTTTGTAGGGACTGCTCCCCTGGACGCAATTACGCTCAGTGTCGAGAGAGAAAAGGGAGCCGCCTTTGACCCTGAGGTTGCAGACGCCTTCATCCGGCTCGTCGAGAAGGGCCTTTTCTCCTTTAGCGACGTAGGCTTGGGCGACCAGTTCGCGCAGGAAGCGCCACGGCTAGGGGAGACCCCGGTCAGATGAGGACCACCGGCCGATTGATTGGTATCAGGTCAGCACTGGTGCTGGTCGCAGCTTTCTCTCTGGGCCTTGGTTTCTCAACGGTTCACCGGTCCGACCTGCTGCCGATGATCGTTCTCGTCTTGATGGCGGGTGTCGGTGAGTGGCTCGCCGTGCGGCTCGGTCCTCAGGGTGTGTTCACGCTGAGGCCGGTCGCGGCCTTTGTGGGACTGTGGATAGGTGGGCCGGCCCTTCTCATGCTTGCGGGATTGCTGCCCATCCTGCTGGTGGCGGTTCCTGCGCGAAGACTCCCGGTGGGCGGTGCCCTGTCTCAGGCCGGGGGGGAAGCACTTGGCTTCTGGGTCGGGTATCTGGCCTACGCAGGCCTCGGATGGGGATTGGGACGGCAGTGGGGTCACACTGAGACCGTCGAACTGGCTGCGCGCGTCGGTAGCATACTCACCTTCTGGTGCATGCAGATCCCTCTTCAAGCGCTTGACCTCAACCTCAGGGAAGGCATGCGATTCAGGTCGGTTCTTCGACACTTGCTCCGGAACGGGTGGACGCACGTGATGTCGCTGTCCGTCGCGGCCATCTTCCTGAGCTACATCCAGGCGAGTTTCGGCCTGGTCGTCATGGGCATCGCCTCCATTGTTCTCATCGAAGCCTACTATCCGTGGAAGCTCCTGGGAGACCAGGGCGGCGTTCTGCTCACAAGCCTGCAGGTGATGGCGCAGGCCGTTGACCTCAAGGATCCGTACACGTCAAACCACTCCCAGAACGTGGCGCGGTATGCGGTCCGCATCGCGAGGGAGATGGATCTGCCGGAGGCTGAGGTTGAGCGCGTCCGGATTGGTGCGCTCATGCACGACATTGGGAAGATCGGTATCAGCGGGCGCATCATCAGGAAGCCGGGGAAGCTCACGCCCGACGAGCACGTAACCATGATGCATCATTCATCCGTGAGCGCGAACATCATCGAGTCTCTGAACATCCTAGGCGAGTCGGCGGAGATGGTGCGCCACCATCATGAGCGATGGGACGGGGCCGGGTATCCCGACGGACTGGCAGGAGAACAGATTCCGGTGGGCTCCCGGATCATCCTTGTCGCCGATGCATTCGATGCGCTGACCACGGACAGGCCGTATCGGAAGGGCGTCGGTCGGGCCGAAACCGTCGCCATACTGCAGCAGAACGCTGGTACGCAGTTCGACCGAACCGCTGTAGACGCGTTGCGGCGAATAGTGGCTCTTCTGTAGACATCACGGCGCTCATCACACCCCACTTCACGCGGTCTCAACCAGCAACGCCTGCAAATCGGTCCGGAGATCCGCACATGGCAGGATGGTGACTCATGGCGAAGCTGGAGATCCACCTCCTGGGCCGCTTCGCGGTCGTCTCGAAGACAGGCCCAGTTGATCTCAAAGCCAGACCCGCCCAGTTGCTCGCCTACCTTGCACTTACGGGTGGACGGGCCATCCCCAGAACGCGCGCAGCCGGCGCCCTTTGGCCGGATCTGCCAGAGGAACGGGCCAGAGCCAATCTCAGCACGGTGGCATGGCGCCTCAGGGGCGTACTGGGATCTCATGGCCTTCCAACAGACGTGCTCGTGGCGACGGCCACGTCAGTGGGGCTCAACATGGACTTGTGCGACATAGATGTCGAGCAGTTCCGACAAGGTGTGCTGCGACCCGGTCAGACCGAAGCCGGGCTGGAGCACCTTTCCCGAACGATCGACGCCCTCCGGCACTACAAAGGGGACCTGCTGGAGGATTGGGATGTCGAGTGGTGCCAGCTTGAAAGAGAGAGCCTGAAGCAGTGCCTTGTTTCCTCGCTTCAGGCTTTGGCCGAGGGGTTTGCCCGTCGGGGGCGGCAGGACCTTGCGGTTGAGTACGCGCGCCGGGCCGCAGAGGCCGACCCGTTCAACGAGCCGGCACAGCGCAGCCTCATGAAGCTTCTCATTCGGGCCGGCGACAAGCCGGCTGCTGCAAGCCAGTTCAGGCGCTTCGCCCGCCTTGCCAGATCTGAACTGGGCGTGGAGCCAGATGCGGAAACGATATCGCTGCTTGAAGAGATGAGGCGCCCCACGCATGTCGGCATCGGTGGCGATGCGCGGATTCCGGCAGCGCCGGCCATTCAGCCTGACAGAGCGCCCCTGATGGGCAGGAGTGACGAACGCCAGGTCGCCGCTGCCCTCCTAGATGCCGCAGTAGCCGGCAGTGGAGGAGGGCTCCTGCTTGCAGGCGAGGCAGGCATAGGGAAGTCCAGGTTCGCCGAATGGGTGGCGGAGGAGTGGGCCGCGCGAGGCGGGGCTGCCCTTCGAGGGCGCAGCATCGAGTTCAATGAGCCGGTTCCGTACCAGCCGGTACTCGACGCGCTCAGCGCATTTCTCGATAGCGACGACGTTTCGCGGTTTGTTGGCCGAGACGGCAGTGTGCGTCCCACATCATCCTTTGATGATCCGGCAGGAAGCACGGGCGATCCATCCCCCGGGCCTCATGGCAAGCTTCGGCTGTTCAACTGGCTTCAGGCCCCACTGGAGGAGGCAAGTCGGAAGCGCCCTGTGCTGGTTATGATCGAGGACCTTCAATGGGCCGACACAGGAACGGTGGACTTCCTCGCGCATCTACTGGAGCGTATCAAGCACATGCGGATAGTCGCTCTCCTGACCGCTCGTCCTGTGGGAACCCGTCCGGTGCACGACTCGATCTTGGAAAGACTCGCGCGTCACTGTACAGCAATGCTCCGCTTGGGCCCACTGTCGGAGGTGGAGACAGGGGAACTCATTCGGGCACTGCTCGAAGGGCACTCCCTGTCAGCGGACCTGGTGGCGCGCATCTTTGCCGAGTCTGAAGGGAACCCCTTGTTCGTGATTGAGACACTCCGGCTGCTCCAGCAGCAACCGCGTGAACCACTTCCAGGCCGTTTTCCAGGGCTAGAGCCCGAAAGCCCCTTAAGGACTGAGATGGCGATTCCCGACGGTGTACGCACCGCGATTCAGCAGCGGCTGATCCTTCTTGACCCCACGGCTCGCCAGGTAGCAGAGATGGCATCTGTTCTGGGGAGGAGTTTCGATGAGGAACTCCTTGCCATGGTCAACAAGGGCAGCAGGAACCGGCTGTCAAGAAGCGTTGGGTGTCTGCTGAAACACGGGATCTTCCAGCGTGAGAACACAGGCTACCACTTCTCACACGACAAGATACGCGCGATTTGCTATGAGAGCCTTCCCGCCCACCTGCGACGCATGTACCACAGCCGGGCGGCGACGGTATTGATGCAATGGCCCGATATTCCGATGCATCGCCTCGCGTGGCACCAGCATTCCGCCGGTCAGTGGAACTCCGCGGCGGCATCCTGGGTTCAGGCCGGCGACCGGGCGAGGGGTTTCTACGCGTACGAGGAGGCCGTTCAGGCCTACAAGGCTTCCATTGCATGCGTTCGTAGGGATATCACCAGGGGTTCTGGGGAGAAGATCCTTGACGAGGCACTGCTCCTGGCCAAGACCGATGAGGTCCTCGAAATGCTGGGAAGGCCTGAGGATCGGGTGGTGCTTCTGGGTCGAATGGGTGCGCTTTGCCGCAGGCATCCTAACCCCAGGCTTCTGTCGGTTTGGCTGACGCGCAGTGCACAACTCCAGGAGCACTTCGGCAGGTTCGACCTGGCGGCCGGTCTTGCGCGTCGGGCATGGGTCAATTCGCGCGCTGCGCGCGACACGGGCGATGAGGCACAGGCGCTTCGCGTCCTGGCTTGGATGCTGAACAGGGCCGGGCGTCACAGGCGGTCGCTCGCAGTCTCCCAACTGGCCCTGAGGCGGACGGGCAATGCCAATGCCCCGCTCCGGATTGCAATCCTGAGGCAGGCGGCGACCGTCCACGCGAAGACCGGGAACTACGCGTCTGCCTCTGCGTGCCTTCAGTCTGCAAGGAGCATTTCGGCTGAATCGGGCGATAGCAGCGAGGCCCGATTTGTCTCGATGACGGAGGCAGTTGTTCTCAAGTGGACTGGGAACTTAACCGCGTCGCGCGCGAACCTGCTCGAAGGCCTACGGTTCGCGGAGGAGATCCATGACCCCACTACCGCCGCCAGGGTCACGTTGCAGCTCGCTACCCTGGATGCCTTGGAGGCGAGTCTGGGCAATGCTGTCCGGAGACTTAGGAAAGCACGCGTATCCGGTCAGACCACCGGACACTCCCGCACCGTCATGGCCTGCCGCAACGAAATCGCCAACAGCGTAGGGCGCCTGATAGGGAACTACCGCTGGGCATGGGACGCTTCCAAGAGGGCGCTGGAACTGTCCATTACCGCGGGTAACCGTCTCCTGATCGCCGTCTGCAAGGATTCGCAGGCCCAACTGCACCTAGATCACCACAACGCGGATGCGGCGGCTGGCTTGGTGAACGAGGTTCTACGGCTCTTCGATCTCGAGGGTCATTCAGGAGACCCCTACGGCCCCTTCCTCGAGTCCCTTGCCAAGCGCGGCATCATCGCGCTCCACCGCGGAAACCACGCACAGGCCGTTGCAGGTCTGGAGCAGGCGCGAGACATTCAGGCCCGCGTCGGCGAGCGGCTCATGCTTCCGGACACCCTCAGCTATCTCGCGCTGGCCTATGCCGGGCTCAGAGATGCTGACCGCGCGATTGCCACCTCCAACGAGGCGCTTGGGCTCCTTGCCGAGATTGGCCACGCCAATCTCCAGCCCCAGCGCATCTTCTGGCACCACTTCCGCATCCTGGCGGAGTTCAACCTTGAACTTCGGCTGCCGTTCCTGCGCAGGGCCGTGGAGTTCATAGACGCCCAGGCCGCGACGCTTTCGCCGGCCCAGCAGGTGCGTCTCAGAAGGGATGTCCCCCTCAACCGGGAGATCCAGGAGGCCTGGGAGCGCCACGGGCATGCCTGCGAGCCGCCCGCCCCCACGCTCGCCTCGTGAGAGCCCGGCGAGAGAGGCTCCCCTTACCATCCGACTCATCCTGAGTGGCGGCGACTCAAACACAGGGGTGAGGAACATGGAAGGGCAGGTTGTCGCGCGCTTCCTGGTAGACCATCCTTTCCGGTCGGGGACCGTGAGGGCGATTCTGGACACGCTCGTGGCTCAGGGAGGGGCCTATGAGCCTCATCTTGTGCGCCGCCTGCCGGAAGACAGCCTGCGGCGGATCATACCCGCAAGGCCGGTCCGGCTGCTGGACGACGCGGAGGAGGGGGGCACCCAGAGCACGTTCCTGCGTGTCTCCGAAGGGCTCATGCGGCCGGTGCTGACCCTCTCAGTGAGCGAGGTTCCCAGATCTCGCCCCAGCATGGTCACGCTGACAATGCCGCGCGAGGCGTTGGTGACGAGCAAGGATATCGAGCAGGTACTCGGCGTGTGCAAGGGTCTCTATCTGTTCCTGGAAGCTCCGTGGGGCACGGCAGGAGTGGATGATCCTCCTGATCTAACCTACCTGGGTTGGGCCAACTTCTTCGGTCCCGAGATCGTGGCCCGGCTCGGTCCTGCCCGCCTGCTTACTTCAATGGCGTTCATCGTCGAGATCCTGCCGGATGGCGGCATGATGCTGGTCACGCACGCATCGCCTGATCTCGCGGCTGAGCCTGGGGCGCGGTCCTTGCGACGGCAAATCGAAGAGGCCCTGGACCTACGCGACTGCCTGGGCGCGGTCTTGGGCGATAAGGTGCTGGACCGAGGCGTTCTTGCGCGCACTCCACGCGTAAGGCGGAAACCTCCCTCGCCACGGCCGTAGTCCCGGACCTCGCGCATCTGGCCGCCTTCCCACAAGATGTGGGGGATCGGCGGCTCCCCGCCACCATATCTGTCCCCCTCGCCGGCAGTGAAAGCCAGAGACCGCACCCCGTGGGGCTTCTGGCCGCCGGCCTCCCAAAATCTTTTCCAAATTGCAGGTCTACAAGAAGGAGTTTGTGGGAACATGGAGAATAGCGTGGGTCAGAGTGGGGAGTTGTGGGGATGCTCAAGGGTGAGTTCCAGTACGCGCTGGACGAGAAGGGGAGGGTTGTCATCCCCCCCAGATTCCGGCGCGTCCTGGGCGATCAGGTCGTAGCCACCCGCGGATTGGATCCCTGCATCAGCGTGTACTCGCCCGCGGAATGGTCCAAGGTCGCGGACGCTTTGCTGAAGCTTTCCACCAAGCAGCGCGACGTGATGCGCTATCTGCTTGCCGGCGCCGTGGACATAGATCTTGACCGCCAGGGCAGGATAACCCTGCCGCTTCACCTGCGGCAGCATGCCGGGATCGAGCGCGAGGTGGTGGTGGTGGGTCTGATCAGCCGGATCGAGATATGGAACTACGCCGGCTGGCAGTCGTACATCGAGAAGGCGAAGCTGTCGGCTCCGCAGATCGCGGAGCAGATCGAGGAGCTGCGAATATAGCCGGATCCCAGGAAGAAGCCGCCGGGCACATCCCGGTGATGCTCGACGAGGTGTTGGCCTGGTTGGAACCACGGCCCGGCGGCACGTACGTTGACGCCACGGTGGGCGCCGGCGGGCACGCGGAGGCGATTCTGGAGCGGATCGCCCCCTCTGGGCGGCTGATAGGGATAGACCGCGACGCCGAGGCGCTGGCGGTTGCGGAACGGCGGCTGGCTCGGTACGGAGATTCGGTTGTACTGCGGCACGCGAACTACTCGGCGATCCGCGCTGTCGTGGCGGAAGCCGGACTCGAGGCGGTAGACGGCATCGTGATGGACCTGGGAGCCTCGTCGCTGCAACTGGAAGAACCCCTCCGCGGGTTCAGCTTCACCCATCCGGGTCCCCTCGACATGCGGATGGACCGGACACAGCCGCGCAGCGCCGCCGATCTGGTCAACTCCCTGCCCGAGGACGAACTGCGGGGGATTATTTGGACGTACGGCGAGGAGCGATGGGCGCGCCGGATCGCGCGGGCGATCGTGCAGCGCCGCCCACTTGGCACCACCGACGAACTCGTCTCCGTGGTAGGCGCGGCCGTACCGCGACGCGCCTGGCCTCGGGGCATACACCCGGCGACACGCACCTTCCAGGCGCTGCGCATCGCCACCAACCGCGAGCTGGAAGCACTCGAGCAGGCACTACCAGAAGCAGTGGGGGCTCTCCGGGGGGGTGGGCGACTCTGCGTCATCACCTTCCACTCCCTGGAAGACCGCATCGTCAAGCACACCTATCTCCGCCTCTCCCGTGACTGCACCTGTCCTCCCGGGAGCCCCCAATGCGTCTGCGACGGCCGTCGCCTCGTGCGCGTTCTGACGCGGCGGCCTCTTACCCCATCGCTGCGCGAGATTACGGCCAACCCCCGTTCGCGCAGCGCCAAGATGCGCGTGGCAGAGCGCGCAGACGACCAGACCGAGCGTGCGTCGGGAGCCGGGCAATCCAGCGCTGATACCACCCTCCCCTCCGTCGTGCCTGACGTCCTCCCTCCGGCACCCGGCTTCCGGCGCCGATCTTCTTCCAGTTCTGCGGCGAGGCCGCGCACATGATCGCCGCCGACCGACGCACGAAAGTCTTTCCGGTGTGGCTCCCTGAGCGGTCGTCCCGCGGGGAGCCCGTGGTCCGTCGTCGCTCTCGGTTGCACCCGATGGCCGGCGCGATGGTGGTGGCGGTTCTTCTTACCCTGCCCGCTCTGCTATATGTTTCGCAGCTCACGCACCGCGCAGAGGCGGGGTACACGATCCTGCGGCTGCAGCGCGAGCTCACCCACCTGCGCGCGGAGCAAGCGCGCCTATCCTCGTATGCATCGGTCCTGAAATCGCCGCAGCGTATCGAGCACTACGCCACAACGGAGCTGGGCATGGCGCCGCCCCGCCATCACCAGCTCGCCGCCATCACCGCCGGGCCGGCCATCGCAGAGGTCCAGGTGCCTGCCGAGCGCCGTGGAGTCCTGCGCCAGCTCACGGCGTGGCTTGGGAGGAGCGAGGCCGAGGCCCGAGAGCGACCGAGATGACCCTCCCGCGTCGTCGCCGCCCGCCCGGGCGGGGTCAACCCCCCGGGCGGCGGTCTTTTCTCCGCGCGGCTGAGGCCGAACTCGACCACCTCCGGATGATCCGGCTGCGCACGGTAGTGCTCTTTGCGGTGCTGTGGACCGCGCTGGCCGGGGTCGGCTTTCGCCTCGTCATGCTCCACATCGTGGAGGCCCCTGAACTGGGCAGG
This sequence comes from bacterium, assembly GCA_031082185.1. Classification (NCBI taxonomy): domain Bacteria; species bacterium. Next base: position 27,933 of record JAVHLI010000018.1, read on the forward strand.
ATCGCGGAGCGCCAGCAGCTCGGCACCGTGCAGATCGAGGCCGGCCGCGGCCGCCTGCTGGACCGCCTGGGCAGGCCGCTGGCCGTGAACGTTGCGGCCGAGTCGGTCTTCGCTACGCCGTCCAAGATCGAGGACCACAAGGCATTCATCCGCGCCGTCGCGCCGGTAGTCGGGCAGCGACCCGCGGAACTCGCACGGAAGCTGGCTCCGGACAGGCACTTCGCCTGGCTGGCCCGGCGTGCCGCGCCCGAGGTTACGGCGGCGCTCCGCGCGATGCGGCTCGGCGACCAGATCGGCTTCCTCACCGAAACCAAACGCAGCTATCCCAACGGAACGCTGGCTTCCCATGTGATCGGCTTTGCCGGCGTTGACAACCAGGGCCTGGAGGGCGCGGAACTGGCGTTTGAGGAGATGCTGCGGGGCCGGCCCGGGTCCGCCCGCATCGAGCGGGACGCCATGGGCCGCCCGCGGTTCGATACGCGCGCCGTGGTGCGCGAGCCGGCTCCCGGCGCCGACGTGATGCTTACCATAGACCAGGTGATCCAGCACATCGCCGAGCGCGAGCTCGATCGGGCGGCGGTCTCCACGGGCGCAACCTCGGGCACCGTCCTGGTCATGGATCCCAGGTCGGGCGAGCTGCTGGCGATGGCCGCCCATCCGCGCTACGATCCCAACGCCGTGGGTCGCGCGCAAGACTCCGTGCTGGCCAATCGCGCCATCTCCGCGGTCTACGAACCGGGATCCACGTTCAAGATCATCCTGGCGGCGGCCGCGCTGGAAGCCGGCGCCGTGACCACGCGCGAGGTGTTTGCGAGCACCGGCGAACTTCGGGTTGCCGGCGGCTACGTCATTCGGGAGGCCCGCGGGCGCAGGTTTCCCAGGCAGACGCTGGGCGACATCGTCCGCCAGTCGTCGAATGTGGGTGCGGCCATGGTGGCGGCCCGGCTGGGCAAGGAGCGGTATCACGAAGCGATCCGCCGCTTCGGGTTCGGCACGCCCACCGGAGTTGATCTGCCCGGGGAGCTCTCCGGATTGGTGCCGCCGCCTGCGCAGTGGCTGGGCCCTGGACTCGAGACCATCGGCTTCGGTCAGGGGATCTCGGTGACGCCCCTGCAGATGCTGGTGGCCGCATCGGCCCTGGGCAACGGTGGCCAACTCGTCCGCCCGCACGTGTTGCGCGCCGCGCGCGATTCCGAAGGCCGCCTGGTCAGGGTGGCGGTACCGGAGCCGGGACGCCGGGCGACCTCGCCGGAGGTTGCCCGAGCGGTATTCGCGATGTTGGAAGAGGCCGTGAACAAGGGAACCGGGACGCTGGCCCGGGTCGAGGGATACCGGATCGCCGGCAAGACGGGCACGGCCCAGAAGCCGGCGCCGGGCGGCGGCTACATGACGGACGCGTTCGTGGCTTCGTTTGTCGGCCTGGTGCCCGCGGACAACCCGCGCCTTGCGGTGCTGGTGATTCTCGACGGCGTGAAGGGCGAGCAGTACGGGGGCACGGTCGCCGCGCCGGTCTTCCAGGCCGTTGCCACGCAGGTTCTCTGGCACCTGCGTCTGCCTCCATCCGAGCCGGCGGCCCTGGGCCGCCTGCCGTCGCGCACCGCGCCGTAGGGCGCTCGGGTGCCTGCTATAATGAACGCAGATTCCGCGGAGGTGGGTGGATGCATCTGCGCGCGCTGCTGACGGAGCTCGACGCGCCGTCGGTGGTGGGCGACCCCGGCGTGGAGATTCGCGGGCTCGCTTACGACTCCCGGGAGTGTGGTCCCGGGTTTCTGTTTGCCGCGCTCCGCGGCACGGTCCACGACGGGCACGCCTTCATCGGAGAGGCCGTCACCCGCGGCGCGTCCGCGATCCTGGTGGATCGCGCGGTCGCCGCGCCTCCAGGCGTTGCGGTGGTGCGGACCTCCGACACCCGCCGCGCGCTCGCGCAGATCAGCGCAGCGTACCATGGGCATCCCTCGCGCCGCCTGAGCGTGATCGGCGTCACCGGGACCAACGGCAAGGGCGCCACCACCTACCTGATCGAAGCGATCCTGCGCGCGGCCGGACGGCCGTGCGGCATCATCGGGACGATGGGGATTGTCATTGACGGAGGGGTGCTGCCGTCGGCGCGCACGACCCCTGAGGCGCCAGACCTGCATCGGGCGCTGGCGTCCATGGTGAGTGCGGGTATGCAGTACGCTGCGGTCGAGGTCGCGTCCCACGCGCTGGCGCTGGAGCGGGTTGCCGGGTGCCGGTTCAAGGTCGGGGTGTTCACCAACCTCACGCGGGACCATCTGGACTTCCACAAGAGCATGGAGGCCTACCGCGCAGCCAAGGCGCGGTTGTTCGCGATGCTCCCCGGCGACGGGTGGGCGGTCCTAAACGCCGACGACCCCACGTCGCGGATCATGCGTGCGGTCAGCCCGGCGCCGGTGGTGACCTACGGCGTGCGCGAGCCCGCCGATGTGCGCGGACGCGACCTCCGGCTGCACCTGCGCGGATCAACGTTCACCGCTGAAACGCCGGCGGGTAGCATTCCGGTCGAGCTGCGGCTGGCCGGCGGCTTCAACGTCGCAAACGCGCTCGCAGCGCTGGCCGTGGGCATCACGGCGGAACTGCCTCTGGCGGTGATGGCCGAAGCCCTGGCCGCGATGCCCGGTATCCCGGGTCGCTTTGAGAGCATCGAGGAGGGACAGCCCTTTGCGGTGGTCGTGGACTACGCCCACACGCCCGACGGCCTTGAAAACGTGCTGCGCAGCGCCCGCGAGGTGACCGGCGGCCGGCTGATCGTGGTCTTCGGCTGCGGCGGGGATCGCGACCGGCCCAAGCGCCCGGTGATGGGCAAGATCGCGGCGAGTTGGGCCGACCACGTGGTGGTGACCTCCGACAATCCGCGCACCGAGGATCCCCGCTCGATCATTGACGAGATACGTCCGGGCGTCGAGGCCGCCGCGACCCGCCGCGGCGTGCGCGTGCAGATCGAACCCGACCGGCGCCGCGCGATTGCCGCGGCAGTGGCGGAGGCGCGCCCAGGCGACCTAGTGCTGATTGCGGGCAAGGGCCACGAGACCTACCAGGAGATCGCCGGCGTGAGGCATCCGTTTGACGACCGGGAGGTAGTTCGGGAGGTCCTGAGTGCATCTGGCCGTTAGTGACATCGTCTCGGCCACCGGCGGCCGTCTCGTGCTGCCGCCGGGGGTGGCTGCGCCCACGGCGGTCGGCGGGGTTACGACCGACAGCCGGAAGGTGGCGCCCGGGCATCTCTTCGTCGCGCTGCGGGGCCCCAGTACCGACGGGCACCAGTTCGTGGAGGATGCGTTAGCGCGCGGCGCCGTGCTGTGCGTGGTCGCCGCCGCGTCGGCGGGAGCCGGCCCTGCAGCATCAGGTCCTGTAGCATCCGGCCCGGTGCTCGTGGTGGAAGACCCGCTGCGCGCGCTGGGCGCGATCGCCGCCCTGCACCGGCGCACGCTGCCTACCACCGTGGTCGGCATTACCGGCAGCGTGGGCAAGACCACGACGGTCGGTCTCTGCGCAGAGGTCCTGGCCGTGCGCTTCAACGCGGCCCGCTCCGCGGAGTCCTGGAACGCGGAGCTGGGCGTGGCCCTCGCGCTGTTGGGACTGGACCGGGGAGTCGAGGTCGCGGTCATCGAGATGGCGATGCGCGGCCTGGGACAGATCAGGGAGCTCGTCGAGATGGCGCTTCCCCGCATCGGCGCGGTCACCACCATAGGCGACACCCATCTAGAACTGCTGGGCACGCGCGAGAACATCGCCGCGGCCAAGGCCGAGCTGCTGGAGGGATTACCCGCGGACGGCACCGCGATCGTCAACGCCGACGAGCCCCTGACCGAGCGGCTGGTGCGGGATGTTCGGTGTCCCGTCGTCCGGGTCGGCCTCTCTCCGGAGGCAGACGTGCGCGCCACCGATATAAGGTGCACCCCTGACGGCTGCGCCTTCGTGCTCGACATCGGAGGGCAGCTCGGAGGGCAGCAGGGAGACGTGACCCTGTCGCTCCCGGGCACTCACCAGGTGCGCAACGCGCTGGTAGCCGCGGCCGTGGGCCACGCGTTCGGGCTGGGGTTGCACGAGATCGCAGCAGGGCTTGCCCGCGCACGCCAGGCGAAGATGCGGCAGGAGATCATCCTCCTCGGCGAGATGCTTGTCGTAGACGATACGTACAATGCCAGCCCGCAGTCCATGCAGGCCGCCTTCGACGTGGTTGTCCTCGCAGGGCCGGCTCGGCGGCGCGTGCTCGCGTTGGGCGAGATGCTCGAACTCGGCCCGGACTCGCCGGAGTTCCACCGCCGGGTGGGCCGGCAGGCGGCGGAGCTGCAGCCGGCGCTGCTGCTCGCGGTGGGACCCAACGCCCGCTGGTACCTGGAGGGAGCCGCCGACGCCGGTCTCGCACCCGGCGCCGCTGCCTGGGCCGGGACCACGGAAGAGGCGATCCCGTTGCTGCGCCGGGCGGTGCGGCCCGGCGATGTCGTGCTGATCAAGGGTTCGCGTGGTATCGAGATGGAGAGGGTGCTGGAGGGCCTGCGGGCCGGAATGGAGGCAACGCCGCCGTGAACGCGTTCATTGCGATACCCCTGTTGGTTCAGGTGGTCGCCGCCGGCGTGCTGGCGGCCGGCATCGTCGTGCTCGCGGGCCCCCGGACCATAGCGGCGCTCGCCGCGTGGGGACAGCAACAGCGCATCCGCGAGGACGCGCCGGCCCGGCACCAGGCGAAGACCGGTACTCCGACCATGGGCGGACTGCTGCTCATGGCTGCCATCGCCGCCGCCGCGCTGCTGGTGGCAGGCCCTGACCGCCGCGTGCTGTTTGGGCTCGCCGTGATGGGCGCCTTTGGCGCCGTGGGACTGCTGGACGATCTCCTGGCGATCCAGCACAACCGGAACCTTGGATTTCGCGCGCGCGAGCGGCTGGCGATGCAGATCATCCTGGGCCTGGCCCTGGGATACCTGGCCGCCCGTCAGTCCTGGCTTGGAACCGAAATCATCGTGCCTTGGGTGGGCCCGCTCGACCTCGGGTGGGGATACGTGATCTTCGCGGCGCTGCTCTACGTGGGGTTCACCAATGCGGTCAACCTCAGCGACGGCTTGGACGGTCTGGCCGCCGGGCTGGTCGCGGTGGCCGCGTTCGGGCTCGTCGTGGTGGCGCTGACAGCGCTGCTTTCCTCTGCCGCGGTGCTGGGTGCGGCCGTGGTCGGGGCCTGCGCAGGGTTCCTCAAGCACAACACCCACCCCGCGCGGATCTTCATGGGAGACGTTGGATCCAATGCCCTGGGCGGGGTGCTGGCCGCGCTCGCCATCATCACGAAGTCGGAGATCGCGTTCCTCTTCATCGGCGGCGTGTTCGTCGCCGAAGCCGCGTCCGTCATGATGCAGGTCGCGTACTTCAAGCTCACCGGCGGCCGGCGGATCTTCCGCATGAGCCCACTGCACCATCACTTCGAGCTGGTGGGCTGGTCGGAACCGGTCATCGTGCGCCGGTTCTACCTGGCCGGTTGGGTCTGTCTCCTGATCGGCCTGCTGGTCGCCGGCTGGTGACCGTTCGCCCGCCCGCGCGGGTCAGGGCCGTCCTGGAGCAGCTCCAGGGTCGGCGGATACACGTTCTGGGCCCCTCCGGCACCGAGGGCTCCGCCGTGACCGAGTTCCTCCTGAACCACGGCATCCGGGAGATAACGGTGCACGATCTGGAGCCGCCAGCGCGCTTCGACGAGACGCTGCGGCGCACGCACTGCTGGCTGGATTCCGAGGGGCAGGCCCGCCTGGCCGCCCGGCTGCGGGCAGCGCCCATCGCCTGGCGGCAGGGCGACCGATATCTCGAGGGAATCGAGGACGCCGGGGTCATCTTCGTCCCCCAATCCTGGTTCCGGCACCCGGAGAACGCGCCAGTGCGCGCGGCCGCCTCCCGCGGCGTTCGGCTGTCGAGCATGACGCACCTGTTCTTCGAGGTCTGGCCCGGGCCGACTCTGGGCGTCACCGGTACGAACGGCAAGTTCACGGTCGTCACGCTGATAGCCGCGATGATGGAGGCCGCCGGAGTGCCTCTCGTAGTATCGGGGAACGACCGTACGCACGTGCCTGCGCTGTACTCCCTCGACGGCGCGGATGATACGACGTGGTTGGTTCTGGAGATCAGCAACCGCCAGCTCCTCGGCCTGCCCTACAGTCCCCACATCGCGGTGGTGACCAACATCTCACCTAACCACCTGGACGACCACGGATCGCTGGAGGCCTATGTCGAGGCGAAACGCACGATCGTCCGCCACCAGGGCACGGCAGACATCGCGGTGCTCAACGCCGACGATCCCCTCGTGGAGGGAATGGCCGACGGCGCCGCGTCTTCGGTGCGCTGGTTCAGCCGGCACCGACCCGTTGCGACCGGAGCGCACCTCGACGGCGGGCGGATCGTGCTGGCCGGCGTGCCTCCCCGCCCGGTGCTGGAGGTGGGGGATCTTGCCGTGCCCGGCGCCCACATGCAGGAGAACGCCCTGGCGGCCGCCGCGGCTGCTGCGCTTGTCGGGGTCGGGCCCGGGACGATCGCGTCGGTGCTGCGCGCGTTCCGCGGCCTGCCCTACCGGTTCCGACTGGCCGCGGAGCGCGAGGGCGTTGCGTTCTACGAGGACTCGCTTGCAACCAATCCTGCCGCCGCCGCCGCGGCCATCAGGAGCATGGTCAGGCCGTTTCGCCTCATCGCCGGAGGGCTGCGCAGGGACGCCCGTGCAGACGACTTCCACCCCATGGTGCGCGCGCTGGAGGACGCGCCTGTCAGAGCGGTCTATCTGATCGGCTCGACCGCGGCCCTGCTGGCCGATGCGATCGGCGGGATGGCCGTACCCCCGCGCGTCTCGCAGGCAGGAACCCTGGAGGCCGCGATTGCGGCGGCCTGGGACGCCGCATCGCCCGGGGATGCGATCCTGCTCTCCCCGGGGTGCGAGAGCTTTGACCAGTTCGCCGACTACCGGCAGCGCGGCGACCGGTTTTGCCGGTTGATTGATGCGCTTCCGGCGCGCGCGGGCAGGCAGGTGTGATCGTGACCGCGCCCCCGCCCGCCCTGCACCGCCGGTCCGGCGACCTGTACCTGTTCATCTGCGTGCTGGCCCTGCTCGGGTTCGGGCTGGTAATGGTCTACAGCGCGAGCAGCATAGTCGCATTCGACCGCCTGGCCGACAGCGCGTACTTTCTGCGACGGCAGGCAACGTGGATCGGGATCGGCCTGGTCGCTATGTGGATCGCCAGCCGCGTCCACTACCCGCGGCTCCGGGCTTACGCCGTGCCGCTGCTGCTCGCCACCGCGGTCCTGCTCGCCGCCGTGCTGATTCCCGGGATCGGCAGGGTCGCCGGCGGCGCCCGGCGGTGGATCGTCGCCGGGCCTGCCGGCTTCCAGCCCGTGGAGCTGGCCAAGCTGGCGCTGCCCCTCTATGTCGCGCAGTTCGCGGTTCGGCGCGGCGCCGACATGCGCGACTTGCGCCGCGGCGTGGTACCACCGCTCTTTGTCACCGGGGTTCTCGCAGGCCTCGTCCTTCTGCAGCCCGACATGGGATCCGCGGTTGTGCTGGTAGTGATTACGATGACGATCCTATTTCTCTCCGGCGCCCGGATCGCGCACCTGGGACTCGTGGTTCTCGCGGCGCTTCCGGCTGCGGCCCTGGCAGTGGCAGCGGCGCCCTACAGACTCCGGCGTTTCCTGTCCTTCCTGGACCCCTGGAGCGACCCTCAGGGCAGCGGGTTTCACATCATCCAGTCGCTGCTGGCATTTGGGTCCGGCGGTCTCATCGGGGTCGGACTGGGGGAGAGCCGCCAGAAGTTCTTCTACCTGCCCGAGCGGCACACCGACTTCATCTACGCTATCGTTGGCGAGGAGATTGGATTGCTGGGCACCGTGGGGGTGCTGGTCCTATTTGCGTTCCTGGCCTACCGCGGCTATCTCATCAGCCGGGCAGCGCCCGACCGGTTCGGGTCGCTGCTGGCCGGGGGGATCACCGCGGCCATCGTGGGCCAGGCATTGATGAACATGGGCGTTGCCACCGGACTGCTGCCCGTCAAGGGCGTGCCGCTGCCGCTGGTCAGCTTCGGCGGCTCGTCGCTGGTGATGACGATGATACAGATCGGCATCCTGCTCAACATCTCGCAGTACGCCGCCGGGGAGGGAAAGTGAGAATCATTATCACTGGCGGCGGCACCGGCGGCCACCTCTTCCCGGCGCTGGCGATCGCCGAGGCGCTCCGGAGCCGGCGGCCCGAGGTGGAGATCCTCTTCGTCGGCGGCGACCGCATCGAAGCCCGCGTCGTGCCCGCGGAGGGCTGGCCGTTTGCGCGGATCCGCGCTCGTGGCCTGCCGCGGAGAGCGGGCCTGGCGGCCGCATCGGCGCTGGCGATCACCGCGGTGGGAACGCTCCAGGCGCTGCGGCTCCTGAGGCGGTGGCGGCCGGACGCGGTCGTGGCCACCGGCGGCTACGTGTGCGTGCCCGTCGGATGCGCCGCCGCGCTGCTGGGCGTACCGCTGGGAGTGCAGGAGCAGAACCTGCGTCCAGGCCTGGCGACCCGCCTGATCGCACGCTGGGCCAGATGGGTCTCGATTCCCCATCCCGAGGCGGCTGAACGTCTGAGGGCGCGCCGCACCGAGGTCACGGGCATCCCATTACGCCGCCGGGCGATGGAGGGCGATCGGGAGCAGGGTCTGGGCAGGTGGGGTCTTGACCCGGGCAGGCTTACCCTGCTCGTGTTGGGCGGCAGCCAGGGCGCCCTGAGCTTGAACCGGGCCGTCTGCCGGCTGGGCGATCTCCTTATGTTTGAGCCGGGGCTGCAGATCCTGCACCAAACCGGAACCGAGCATGCGCATTGGGTGGCGCGCGAGATCGGCCACCGCGAGCACATCGGTCCGCCCGCGTTGCGCCACGTTGCGGTGCCGTTTCTCGACGACATCGCCGACGCCTATGCCTGCGCCGATCTCGTGCTCAGCCGGGCCGGCGCCTGCACGCTGGCCGAGCTGACCGCGTGGGGGCTGCCCTCGATCCTGGTCCCCTATCCCAGTGCCGCGGAGGGACACCAGGAGGACAACGCCAAGGTCCTGGTGCGCGCCGGCGCGGCCATCCTCGTGCCCGACGCCGACCTCGGCGGCACGGCGCTGGTCGAGGCGGTGCAGGCCCTCATGGCCGATCCGCCCCGGCGGAAAGGTATGGCGGATGCCAGCCGGGTGTTGGGGCGCCCGGACGCATCCGGCGTGGTGGCCGATCTAGTGCTCGGCCTCGTCGCGCCCGGCGGCACACTTGGCGGTACACCTCACGGAGAGACGGAGGTCCGCGCGTGATCCAGCGCTCGTCACGGGTGCACTTCGTGGGGATAGGCGGCGCAGGGATGAGCGCGCTGGCCGAAGTGCTGCTGTACCGGGGAGTGCGCGTGTCGGGGTGCGATCTGCGCGACTCCGCCTCCCTCCGGCGGATCAGCGCGCTCGGCGGGGCAACCCAAGTCGGCCACAGTCCTGACCACCTGGCCGATGTGGACGTGGTGGTCTACTCGAGGGCGGTCCCGGACGAGAACCACGAGATCGGCGCCGCGCGAGCTCTTGGCCTGCCGGTTCTCCATCGGGCCGAGCTGCTGGCGCAGGTGATGGCGTTCGGCCGCGGCGTGGCGGTGGTCGGGACGCACGGCAAGACGACCACGGCCGCGATGCTCACGCGCGTGCTGGCGTCGGCAGGCCTGGACCCGATCGGGTTGATCGGCGCCGATGTCGAGGAATACGGCGGCGGTGCGCGTACCGGGCGCGGATCCTGGATCGTGGCCGAGGTGGACGAGAGCGACGGTTCGCTCCTGCACGTGCGCCCGTTCGCCGCGGTGCTGACCAGTCTGGATGCGACCGACCACCGCGACTACTACACGGCGCCCGGCCATCTCGAGCAAACGTTCGAGCGGTTCCTGGGCGCGGTTCCCCAGGAGGGCTTCATCGCGGTCTGCCTTGACCACGCGGGTGCGACCGCGCTTGCCCGCGGCCTCGACCGGTCCTTCCTGACCTACGGCTTTGACCGAGCCGCGTCGGTTCGGGGAGAGATCCGCGTGATTCGCGGGGAGGAGACCCGGACCGAACTGTGGATCGCCGGCAGGTTGTCCGGCGAGATGGTGCTGCGTGTGCCCGGTCGGCACAACGTCAGCAATGCGCTGGGCGCAATCGCCGCCGCGGTAGCGATAGGCGTGCCGGCCGATGCGGTCCTGGAGGCGCTGGCCGGCTTTCGGGGCGCCGCCCGCCGATTCGCGATCCGCGGCGAGGCCGGTGGCGTGCTCGTCGTGGACGACTACGCGCACAATCCGGTCAAGATAGACGCGGTGCTCCGCGCGGCGCGCGAGGGCTGGCCCGATCGTCGGGTGATCGCCTTGTTCCAGCCACACCGCTATTCGCGCACGCGCACCACCCACGCCGAGTACGGCCGGGCGTTCGATGCCGCAGACGAGGTGGTGGTGACCGAGATCTACCCCGCGGGCGAGCCGGCGCAGCCGGGCGTGACGGCCCAGTTGATCGTGGATGCGGTGGCCCCACACCGACCAGTTCGCTTCAGGGCGACCACGGAGGCCGCAGTGGACCTCCTGCAACAGATCGCCTCCCCGGGCACGATCGTGCTCACGCTGGGGGCAGGGGACATCGGCGCAGCGGCAGATGCCCTGCTTCAACGGCTGTCGGTGGTTGCCCGATGAAGGTCTCCCCGACCGCGCCCTCCCGTCTGGAAAGGCGGCTGCGCGAGGTCGTCGCAGACGTGCGCCGGGACGAGCCGATGTCCCATCATGTGCTGTTCCGCATCGGGGGCCCGGCGGATCTGCTGGTGATCCCGAGGAGTTCCGATGAGTTGCGGGCGGCCGCATCCGTGCTGTTCGAAGAGGGCCACCGGCCCGTCATCCTGGGCAACGGATCCAACGTGCTCATAGGGGACCGGGGAATTCGCGGGACCGTCGTGAAGATCGGCAGGGGCGTGGGTCGCGTCAGCATCAAGGGCGCGAAGGTCGTCGCAGAGGCCGGCGCCGGACTCCCGGCGCTGGCGCTGCGCACGGCGCGGAAGGGACTTGCCGGGCTTGAGTTCGCAGCCGGCATTCCCGGGTCTGTGGGCGGCGCGGTGGTGATGAACGCGGGCGCCTACGGCCACTCGATGGGAGAGGTCTTCGAGGCGGCCGACGTGCTGACCCCGGACGGTCCTATCTGCCTGGGACCCGAGGCGATGGGCTTCGGGTACCGGACCACGGCCATCCAGGCGCGACCCTGGGTGATTGCTTCGGTCACGCTCGCGCTGCGCCCCGACTCCCCGGCCCTGGTGCGGTCCCGCCTGGAGGGGTGGCTGGAGCGCCGGGGCGCGACGCAGCCGATCGGCCGGATGAGCGCAGGCTGCTTCTTCCGCAATCCCCCCGGCGAACACGCGGGACGGATCATCGAGTCGGTGGGCGGCAAGGGTCTGGCCGTAGGGGGCGCCCGCGTCTCACATATCCACGCGAACTACATCGTCAACGAGGGAGGGGCCACCGCCGCCGACGTGCTGGCTCTTGCGGCGCAGGTGCGCGCCCGCCTGCAGGAGCGCTTGGGGATCACCCTGGAATTGGAGGTCAAGCTACTGGGCGAGTTCTGAACCTGGGCATCCACAGTGGACACGACCGACCCTACAACGCGCCCCAACGCCGCATCCCTGAGGGAGACTCTGCCGCGCTTTGCGATGATAATGGCTACGCTGCTCGCTCTGGCCACCTTCCCGCAGTCGGCGTTCTTCACCGTGGAGCGCATCGAGGTAGACGGGGCCGAGACGATTCCCGCAGCCGAGGTTGTCGAGCTCTCCGGCTTGAGGCGCGCCGAGCGCCTGTTCTCCGTGGACGCCGCCGCAGTGCTGCGGAAACTCCGGGCCGACCCTCGCATCAGGGAGGCAGCGGTGCTTGTGCGACCGCCCAGGATCGTGCTCATCAGGATCACCGAGCGCCGCCCGGTGGCGGCATTGGTCGCCGGTGCTGGGTTCGCAAGGGTGGCCGATGATAATGTGGTGGTGGCGATCGCCTCGGATTCAGGGGGGCTGCCCGAGATCGAGGACCGCACCAGACCAAATGCGTTGTTCCGCCCAGGCCATTCCGTGGCCTCCGAGGGAGTGCGAGCCGCGCTCGCGGCCCTGGACGCGGTTCCGGCGCATCTGGCAGGCGACCTGAAGCGCATCGTGGTAGCAACGGGTCTGGACCTGACCCTCGTCACCCGCTCGGGCCTGGAGATTCGTGCCGGGGGTCTGGTGGGGTTATCGGAGCGGCTGGATCAGGTGCCGCGGATCCTGGACGCCCTGCGGGCAAAGGGCGTCACGCCCCTGTCGCTGGACCTGAGGTATGGGGGATCCGTGGTGGTTAGACCGTCTGGAGCAGGAGATGGACGATAGGTGTGGAATGGCCCAACAAGATATAGCAAAAATAAACCCATGACCCACTACAGGTAGCGTATGGTGCGCCGAGGCTCGGTCGCGGGCCTGGACATAGGCACGACCAAGGTTTGTGCCGTTGTCGGCGAGGTGGACGAGGACGGCGATGTCCACATCACCGGCGCCGGTAGCGTGCCTTCTTCCGGCATGCGCCGCGGGGTGGTTGTGGACCTTAATTCCACGGCCCGCGCGATCGAGGAGGCCACCGACCGCGCCGAGCGCATGGCCGGGACCAGCATTACCACGGCCTTCGTGGCGGTTTCCGGGGAGCACATCACCTCGTCCGACAGCCGGGGCGTGGTGGCGGTGGCGCGCGGGGATCACGAGATCGCGGAAGCGGACGTAACGCGGGTCGTGGACGCCGCCCGGATGGCGGCGCTGCCGGCATCCGACCGCGAGATCATCCATCTTCTCCCGCGCGACTTCGTCGTGGACGGTCAGGACGGCGTCAAGCGGCCGGTGGGGATGTACGGCACCCGCCTGGAGGTCGAGGCCCACATCGTTACGGGCGTGGCCACGGCGCTGGCCAACGTGGCCAAGTGCGCGCAGTTGGCAGGCGTGGAGGTCGCGGAGATGGTGCTGGAGCCGCTGGCTTCGGCGGAGGCCGTGCTCACGCCGTCGGAGCGCGACATCGGCGTGATCCTGGTGGACATAGGCGGCGGCACGACGAGCATAGGGGTATTCGCCAACGGCGGCCTGTGCCACGTGGCGATTCTCCCTGTGGCCGGCGCCCACATTACCAGCGACATCGCGGTGGGGATGCGGACCCCGATGGCCGAGGCGGAGAAGCTGAAGGTCCGCTGGGGCGCGGCATCGCCGGCGGCCGTATCCGAGGGCGAGATGATCGAGGTGTTCAACGTGGGAGGCCGCCAGCCGCGCGTGATCCCACGCCGGATCCTGGCGGAGTTCATCGAGCCGCGGTTGGATGAAATATTCTCGCTCGTTCAGGTCCAGATCCGCCGCAGCGGCTACACGCACCGCGTGCCGGCGGGCGTGGTGGTGACCGGTGGGACCGCACTTCTCGATGGACTGATAGAGCACGCCGAGGTTCGGCTTGGGCTTCCTGCCCGCCTCGGTGCGCCCGACCAGATCACCGGCTTGGTGGAGACGGTTCGGAGCCCGGCCTTCAGCACGGGCGTCGGGCTCGCGCTGTTCGGAGCGCGCGGCCGGACGAGGGCGGGCGCCGCCCACCGGGACGGCACGAGTTCCTTATGGGATCGGACCCGCGCGTGGATTCGCGATCTGCTGGCGGGTGGGTGAGGCGGGAGCCGGGCATACCACGCTAGGTGGGGAGGAGCGGTGATGGCCAACATGGAGCGGGACCTTCAGCGTTATGCGGCGATAAAGGTCATCGGGATGGGAGGCGGGGGCAACAACGCCGTCAACCGCATGATCTCCGCCGGGCTGCGTGGTGTGGAGTTCATAACGGTCAACACCGACGTCCAGGCGCTGGCCCTGTCTTCCGCCGATAAGAAGATCCACGTCGGCGCGAAAACCACCAAGGGGTTGGGCGCCGGCGGTGACCCCACGGTGGGCCGGGCGGCCGCCGAGGAGAACAAGGAGGAGCTCCGCGAGGCCCTGGTCGGCGCGGACATGGTCTTCATCACCGCCGGCATGGGCGGCGGGACCGGTACCGGAGGCGCGCCGGTGATTGCCGAGGTGGCACGCGAGCTGGGTGCGCTGACCGTCGGCGTTGTGACGCGTCCGTTTGGGTTTGAAGGCAAGCGGCGCGCCGCCACCGCCGACGAAGGGGTCCGCACGCTCAAGCAGAAGGTCAACACCCTGATAACGATTCCCAACGACCGGCTGCTGCAGATCATTGACCGGCAGGCCACCGTGGTGGAGGCGTTCCGCACGGCCGACGACGTGCTGCGCCAGGGCGTGCAGGGGATTGCCGATCTCATCACGATTCCCGGGTTGATCAACCTGGACTTCGCCGATGTTCGGACCATCATGGCCGAGGCCGGCAGCGCGCTCATCGGAATCGGGGTTGCCTCGGGTGAGGATCGGGCGACCCGCGCGGCGCAGTCCGCTATCAACAGCCCGCTCCTGGAGACCTCAATGGAAGGCGCGCGCGGGGTGCTCATCAACATCACCGGTGGGCTCGACCTGGGCCTGCTGGAGGTGAGCGAGGCTGCCCAGATCGTGCGCGACGCGGCCGATCCGGACGCCAACATCTTCTTCGGCGCCGTGATTGACGAGAAGGTGCACGACGAGGTCCGCATCACGGTGATCGCAACCGGATTCGAGGCTGCGCGCCGTGTCGAGATGGTGGAGGCGACGCAGGACGACCGGACCAAGGAACCGGTCAGGCTGATTGACGACCTCGACATTCCTGCGTTCCTCCGGAGACGGTAGGGCGTCCCCCGCGTGGGATACAACGGCCTGCCGGGGGCATCGCAGCAGGAGCCGGCCGACCTCGACGCGCGGCTGGATCTTGCCAGGCGGCATGTCGAGACGCTTCTACCCGGGGCGATGGCGGCCGAAGGGCCGCAGCCGCTCTACCTGCTTGCGACAGGCACGGGGCTGGGGGAGCGGTTCATGGCCCTGCGGGGCCGGCTGGCGCCGCTGGGCCTGACGCCGATGCTGCGCACTCACTCCGGCCGCCCGGCGCTCTTGCTCGTGCCCACTCCCCCGCCGGGCCGGTGGGCCTGGCAAACAAGTCTACTGCTCCTGCTCGCCACCGTTGCCACAACCTTCTACGCAGGCTACCTGCAGTCGGCGGCGCTGGTTAGGGCCGGTTTTCTGGACAGCGCGGTGGCGGGTGGGGCCGCGTTCTCGCTATCCGTCCTGGTGATCCTGGGAGCCCACGAGATGGGTCACAAGCTCGTGGCCGTCCGCCGCGGCATTGATGCCAGCCTGCCGTACTTCCTTCCAATGGCTCCCCCGATAGGCACAATGGGCGCCGTCATCGTGACGCGCACCCCGGCGCCCAACAGGGACGGCCTGATGGACCTGGGCGCCTCGGGTCCCATCGCCGGGTTCCTGGTTGCCGTCCCGGTGCTGCTCTACGGGGTCAGCCGATCGTTCATCGTGCACCCCGAGCGCCTTGGGGCTATGGTCTCCATCCCTGATCCGCTGCTGATTCAAGCCATGATCCGCCTGATTCTCGACCCACCATCCGGCCATGCCGTGCTGGGGCATCCGGTGCTGTTCGCCGGGTGGATTGGATTGGTCGTGACCAGCATCAACCTGCTGCCGGCCGGGATGCTCGACGGAGGGCACGCGGTGCGGGCGGCGTTCGGCCCCCGCGCTCACGCCCTGCTTTCGTACGCGGGCGTGGCCGTTGCCGTGCTGATGGGGTTCTATCCGATGGCAATACTCATAGCGCTGCTGATGCGCCGGGGGCACGTGGGACCGCTGGATGACCTGTCCCCGTTGAGTTCCTCCCGCCGGCTGGTCGGTGCGGTCCTGATCGCCGTCTTCCTGCTGAGCGCCGTCGTCTTCCCGCCGCCCTTCTAGCGCCGGCCCATGGGCACCCCCGGCGACTCGCCTTCCCGATCTTCCGCCGGCCGCCCCGGCCTGTGGCGGCGCGCCGCCACGGCCGTCTTCTGTAGGGAGGCGGCCGAGACGCTGCGCGACCGCCGGACCCTGGTGGCCGCGGTGCTGCTTCCTGTACTGACCATGCCCCTGGTGGTGCTGGTGATGCCGGTCCTGGCGGCGCGCCAGCAGGAGGCCCTGCGCGACCGGCCGGTGCGCATCGTCCTGCAAGGGGGGGATGCCGGCGGGCTGGCCGCGCTCGGTTCCAGGGAGGGGGCTTTCCGCCTGATGTCGGTGCCCGAGCCGCAGGCGGCGCTGCTCCAGGGCGAGATCGAGGCGGTCTTGGTTGACCGGGCGCCGGCCGGCGGCAGCCCCCGGGTCGTGGCCGTGTGGTACGACGAATCCAGGCCCGCCTCCCGCGCCGCGGTCCAGCGCGTTGCCCAGGTGGCGGCCAAGCTCGTGCTGCGCGATCTGGAGTCCGCGGCGCAGGAGCGGGGCGTGGACCCGGCGGCGCTCGTGCCGGTAGTGATCGAGCCCCGGAATGCGGCCTCGCCGCAGCGGATGGGAGGCGCGCTGCTGGCCGCGGCCCTGCCGTTCTTCCTGGCGGTATGGCTGCTCCTGGGCGGGCAGTATGCCGCCCTCGACATGGGCGTGGGGGAGAGGGAACGGGGCAGCATGGACGCCCTGCTGACCACACCGGCGCCGCGATCGGCGGTCGTTGCCGGGAAGTTCTTGGCCGTGCTGGCACCGGCTGTGATGGCGGTGGGTCTCATGCTGGCCGCAGGCGTCGCCACGCTACGGTTCGGTTCCGTCCTGCTCACAACCAACCCGGTTGAGGTCTCTCTCCCGGCCGGGACCGCGCTCAAGCTCCTGCTCGTGGCGACCATGCTGGGAGGGTTCCTGTCGGCCTGCCAGCTCTGGGTCAGCCTCCGGGCCAGGTCGCTGCGCGAGGCCCAGCAGGGATTCACCGCCCTCTACCTGGTGGTTGCCCTGCCCGTGATGCTGATTCCCCTCCTGGGGGAGGTCTCCCAGCCATGGGTGGTGTTCGTGCCCGTGGTGAACGCCGTGGTGGTCTTCCGGGGCATTCTGGTGGGCGCGACCCCACTCTCTGCCCTGGCCTGGACCGCCGGCTCGCTGGCGGTCCTGACCGTGCCGGTCCTGTGCCTGGGGACCCGGGCGCTGGTCGGCCCTGAAGGACGGATTCGATGATCGGGCACCCGCGGGAGAGCAAGCGGCCGTCCGGGAGCGTGCGCGCGAGCAAGGCGGCTGCCGCGGACATTGACACGCAAGATGTGGGATTCTAGAATCACCCTGCCTCTACCGGTGGTGTCGTAATGCGCTGCCCGCTCTGTGGCCACGAAGAGAGTAAGGTCCTTGACTCCCGACCCATGCTGGATGGGCGATCTATACGCCGGAGGCGGGAGTGTCTGGACTGCAGCAGGAGGTTCACCACCTACGAACGGGCCGACCCTTCTCCCCTGATGGTCGTGAAGCGCGACGGACGGCGCGAGCCCTTTGATCGGTCCAAGGTGCTGGGTGGCGTCATACGCGCCTGCGGGAAGAGGCCTGTTTCGGTGGAGGCGATGGATGCGCTGGTGGAAGAGGTGGAACGCGAGGTCCGCCGGCCCGGCAACCCCGAGGTGGCGACCGCCACGATCGGAGACCTCGTAATGGAACGCCTACGCGGACTAGACGATGTCGCCTATGTCCGGTTCGCCTCTGAGTACCGTCGGTTCCGCGACGTGGACTCGATAGCGGAGGAGATAGAGACCCTCAAGGAACGCAAGCGCCGGGAGGACGCTCTTCGCGATCAGGTTCCCCTTATCACGCTCACCGACTCACAAATCGCTCGATGACACTACGCTCCCCCGGGGGTGACCTGCATGGAAGGCGCATCGTTCTCTTCGACCCAGCCCCCGGCCCTGTCAGGCGATCTTCCGGGGCCGACCGCAGCATCAGACATCTCCGCCGAGACGCTTTCCGCTTTTGGGGGTGACGAGCTACGCGCCCGCGTCTTCCATGACAAGTATGCCTTGCGGGACCGCGACGGAAACGTCGTGGAGCGCACGCCTGACCAGATGTGGCACCGCATTGCGCGGGAGATCGCATCGGTTGAGCACCCGGACCGCCGGGCGGAGTGGACGGAGAACTTCAACTGGCTGATGGGCGGGTTCCGCTTCATACCCGGCGGTCGGATCATGCACGCCGCGGGCAACTCGCGGCGCGTAACCGCGCTCAACTGCTATGTCATCCCCGTCAAGGACGACTCGATCGAGTCCATCTTCGACTGGATGAAGCAGGCGGCCCGCACCTACAGCCTGGGCGGCGGTGTGGGCACCGACATCTCCGTGCTGCGGCCGCGCGGCGCGTCGGTGAACAACGCCGCCCGCAGCAGCACGGGATCGGTATCGTTCATGGAGCTCTTCTCGCTGACCACGGGTACGATCGGGCAGTCGGGACGGCGCGGGGCGCTCATGATTACCATCGCCGACAACCACCCCGATGTGCTGGACTTCATCAAGGTGAAGCGCAATCTGGAGAAGGTTCGGTACGCCAACCTCAGCGTCCGGATCTCCGATGCGTTCATGCGCGCGGTCGAGGATGACGGCACCCACGACCTCGTTTTTGAGAACGAGCGCGCCACCATGCGGCGAACCGTGAAGGCCCGGGAGGTATGGCGGGACCTGGTCAGCGGGGCCCGCGATTTCGCGGAGCCCGGCGTGATCTTCTGGGACGCGGTCAAGCGCTGGTCCACCTCCGAGTACAACGGCATGGGCGTGATAACCACGAACCCCTGCTCGCTGGTTGGGTCCACATATGTGATGACTCCAAGCGGCATTCACCGGCTGGATGCCCTCGTGAGCCAGGCGGTTACCGACCGCGTGAACCCCGAGGTCGTGATTGACCGGCGTGCGGCCGACAATCAGGGCCTGGCCGCGGTCAAGGCGGATGCACTGGCGTTCACAGGGGTCAAGCGGATCTATCGGGTCGAGACGAGCAGCGGCTTTGGGGTCCGCGGCACGGGGGACCACAAGGTCAAAGTGCTCAACGATGACACCCACGACCCGGAGCATGGATCTACAGGATGGAAGCGCATCGACGAGCTGCGTTCCGGGGATGTACTTGCGGTTATGGACCTGAACGACCCGTCGCTGGTCGAGACGGTCTTCCGTGATCGCTCCCCATATCTCCACCTCGACGCCGAGCGGATCCAGCCTCGCCGGCGTGACGCGCACTACCGCCTCGTTGACATCCCGGAGGTCTGGGACGACGACCTGGCCTACCTGCTGGGGTACGCGGTCGGCGACGGATCGTACACCAGGCATTCCAGCCGCGCCGAGAGCGCGAACCGGCTGGACGTCCACATGCACGTCAAGGACGCCCCGCATGTGAAGCCGATCATCGACCGCGTGACCGCTAGCTGCCTGCGATACCGACGCGAGCGCGTGCCTGCAGGTGGCGGGACGGTGGTGGCGGAGATCGACTACCCCCTCCAGGTGCGGGAAGGGACGAACCACGCGTGGGTGTCTGTGCATTCTGCGGCGTTTCTGCGCATGTTGGGGGCGCTCGGGTTGAGGCCCGCCGTCGCGCACGAGAAGATGGTGCCCGAATCCATCCTGACCGCCCCAAAGGAAGCGACGGCCGGCTTCCTGCGCGGCCTGTTCGACGCCGACGGGACCGTCTCCCATCCCGGAGAGCAGCCGATGGTATCGCTCTCTTCCACATCCCGAACGCTGATCCAGCAGGTGCAGTTGCTGCTCCTTCAATTCGGGGTGTTCTCAACAATCACTACATACCGCGCGGATGTGAAGAACGCGACCCGCACCTCCGGGCTTACCTACGTCACCAAGGGCGGCGAGCGGCGCGAGTATCAGAGCGTGCACGATAGCTACAAGCTGTGCATCGGGGGATTCCCATCCATCGAGCGATTTGCGGAGTGCATCGGTAGCGCCCTGCCGCGGAAGCAGCAGATGCTGGAGGCCCTGCGGACTTCGCCCAAGATGGCACTTCGCAGGGTGACCAGCGTGACGCGAGTCGCGCGTGTCGTGGACGAGGGCGTTTCTGAACCCGTCTACGATCTCACCGTGCTCGACACCAAGTCGTTTATCGCCAACGGGCTCATTGTGTCAAATAGCGAGATACCCCTCGAACCCTACGGGAACTGCTGCCTGGGCAGCATCAACCTCGCCCGCTTCGTGCGGGACGAGTTCAACTCATCGGCGCGCGTGGACTGGGAGCAACTGGATCGGGCGTTGCGTTATGCCGTGCGCTTTCTCGACAACGTGCTCGACTACAACGCCGAGAGGCATCCCCTGCCCCAGCACCGGGAGGCGAGTCTATACTCGCGCCGCATCGGCGTGGGCTTCACCGGGTTGGGCGACATGCTGGTGATGCTGCGCCTGAGGTATGATTCCGAGCCCGCGATCGCCTTCGCGGACGGGATCTTTGATCGGATCAAGAACGTCGTCTACGACGAAAGCGTCAACCTGGCCGTCGAGAAAGGCCAGTTTCCGGGGTACGACGCGGGATCCCACACGAGCCAGGCGTTCGTTCGGATGCTCTGCCCCAAGGTCCAGGAGCGAATCCACGGCCACGGGCTGCGCAACGTGGCGCTGCTGACCGTTCCCCCCGTGGGAAGCGGGGCGGCGCTGGCAGGCGTCACCAGCGGCATCGAACCCATCTTCGACCTTTCGTACGTCCGGCGGTCGGAGTCCCTCTCGCAGGAGTTCTTTACCGTTTACCACACGCTCGTCCGGGAGTTCATGGACCGCTTCGGAATCGAGCGCCAGAGCGACCTGCCCGACTGGTTCGTTACCGCACACCAGATCCGCCCCGAGATGCGCGTCCGGATGCAGGCCGCGATCCAGCGCCACATTGACCACGCGATCTCGTCCACGGTCAATCTGCCGCAGGACGCGGCGCACGAGGACGTTGAAAAGGTCTACTTCATGGCCTGGAAGTCGGGGTGCAAGGGCATCACCGTCTACCGCTACGGCAGCAAGAGGGAGCAGGTTCTCTACCTGGGGAGCGACTCCA
>JAVHLI010000019.1 GCA_031082185.1 bacterium
GGTTCGCGGTAACCGGCGCCGACATGAATGATGCCGCCGGCCTGCCGTTTCCGGCCATCAACCTGGACTTGAGACGCCCTGGCGATATGCCCCGGATGAGCGGATTCGACGCGGTCGTTTCCTGTCTCCCCTACAACTTCAATATCGGCATTGCCTCCGCGGCCCATGAGCTCGGCATTCACTATTTCGACCTGACCGAGGACGTCAAGACGACCCAGGCGATCATCCAGATGAGCGGCACCGCGCGCGCGGTGATGGCGCCGCAGTGCGGGCTTGCGCCCGGATTCATCGCCATCGTGGGCGCCGCTCTGACCCAGACGTTCGATCCAATCCGCTGCATCCGGCTGCGGGTCGGGGCGCTTCCGCAACACCCGACCGGCCTGCTGGGATATGCGTTCAACTGGTCACCCGAAGGCGTCGTGAACGAGTACCTCAACGACTGCGAGGTCATCGAGGACGGCGTCCACAAGTGGGTCTCTCCCCTGGAATGGCTGGAGACAATCGTCATCGGAGGCGTCCAGCTCGAGGCCTTCACCACGTCCGGCGGGCTCGGCACGATGTGCGACACCTTCCGGGGGCGTGTTCAGAACCTGGACTACAAGACCATTCGCTACCCCGGCCACGCCAAACTCATGAACTTCTTCTTCCACGAGCTGCTGATGCGCGAGGACAGGACCCGTGCCGGCGAGATACTGGTGCACGCCAAGCCCCAGGTCAACGAAGACGTGGTGTATGTCCATGCCGCGGTGGAGGGATGGAAGGGAGGGCACCTCTCGCGCGAGGAGTTCGTGAGGGCCTACTACCCGCTCGAGATCGCCGGTCGCCGGTGGCGGGCAATCTCGTGGACGACCGCCGCCTCGGCCTGCGCGGTGGTCGAGATGGTGAGCAACGGGACGATCCCCGGCAAGGGCCTCATCAGGCAGGAGGAGATCCCGCTATCCGAGTTCCTGAAGACAAGAAACGGGCGTCTTTACAATTGCGAACCGGATTGGGGGATACGGGCCGGCGGGGCCAGGTAGTCGGCGACGGAGCGCGTCACCAGGCCGAGCCCCAGGACTGTCCTTCCACGGAGTACGGTTTTCAGTGAATCTGTCCTTGACAGAAGGACACCTCACGGATATACTTCGGCTGGCCATGCCCCTGCACCCCGTGCTGCTGGAGAAGCTCAACGCGGCGCTCGCGTCGGCGCCGGCGGCGCGACTGACCCGACGCGATGCCCGGCTGCCGGCGGTGGCAGGCAAGGTGCATGCGGTCATCGGCATGCGCCGGGCGGGCAAGACCACGTTCCTGCTCCAGTTGCTGGCCGAGCGGCGGGCATCGCTTCCGCCTGAGCGAGCACTCTTCGTGAGCTTCGACGATGATCGGCTGGCCGAGTTGCCGCTCGAGCAACTCGGCCTCCTGCTCGAGGAGTACTACAGGCGGTTCCCGGAGCTGCGCGGCCGCGAGAAGGTCCACTGGTTCCTCGACGAGATCCAGCTCGTGCCGGGCTGGGAACGCTTCGTACGCCGGGTGATCGACTCTGAACTCGCCGAGATCGTGATCTCCGGCTCGTCGGCCAGGATGCTCTCCCGCGAGGTGCACACCTCGCTGCGCGGGCGCGGCATGGAGACCGTAATCGGGCCGTTCAGCTTCCGCGAGTTCCTGCGCCATCGCGGCGAGGAGCCCGGGGGGGAGCCGGCGCGCTGGACCAGCGCCGAGCGGTCGCTCGTCGAGAAGCGCTTCCTGGAGTACCTCGCAGAGGGCGGCTTTCCAGAGGCCCAGGGGCTGGCGCCCGCGGTGCGTCTCGAGCTGCTCCAGGGGTATGTGGACACGGTGCTCTTCCGGGATGTGGTGGAGCGTTACGGCGTCTCTCAGGTGGCCGCGCTGCGCTGGCTGGTGCGCCAGTGCCTGCGCAATCCGGCCGGGGCCTTCAGTATCCACCGGCTCCACCGAGACCTGAAGGCGCAGGGACACGGTGTGGCGAAGGACGCCGTGCACGCGATGTTTGGCTATCTGCTGGACGCGTTTCTGATCAGCACCGCCCCGCTGGCCACCGATTCTGAACGCCGCCGCAATTCCAACCCTCGCAAGGTGTACCCGGTGGATCCCGGTCTGATTCGCGCGTTCGACGCGGCCGGACGTGCGAACCTGGGTCATGCGCTGGAGACCGTGGTCGCGAGCGAACTCGGGCGTCGCAGGGCGCAGGTCGGGTATGTGAAGACAGGCGAAGGTCACGAGGTGGATTTCCACGTGTGCTACCTGGCGGGCGGCGAGGGCCTCGTGCAGGTGTGCGCAGACCCCTCGGATCGCACAACGTTAGCGCGCGAGCTGCGCGCGCTCGAAGAGGCCGCGCAGGAGCACCGCCGCGCGAAGCGGTGGCTCCTCGTGTTGACCCGCGATCAGGTGCCTGCCGTCACCGCGCCCGGCGTGGTCGTGCAGCCCGCCTACGAGTGGCTGCTCGCCGGGCCGGTTCATCTCTGAAGTTGAGCGGAAGGCGACCATTACGAGGGACAGGGCCACTAACGGCCAAAGGACCGCCAGGGGTGCGCAATCGGGATGCGATCGTAGCATAGAGGGGGGATTGGGTGAAGGTGACGATTGTGACGACAACCTTGACCAGTATCCTCGTCGTTATCGTGGCAGCGGTTGGAATCGCCGATGCCTTGTCTCCAGGCGATGTTGTGACCTTCCCAGTGCAGCGAATTGCTTCCTACTTGCCTCAGCCTGGCTCAGCCAGCGTTCTTGTCACTCCCCAGGAAGAACACAGACGCCAGTTTCCCGCAATGTTGGTCCGGTTGCACGGGGTCGCATCGCTTCCTTCAAACGATCCCTACCGCCGAGCTCTTGGAGAGGCGATCACCCGCCTCAACTACCATCGCGGGCTCACGGTCCAGCTGTGGCCCGATCGGGCCGGGAGAGTAGCACGTCTGCATGGCTACGTTGACGGCAAATGGACTGACCTGAATGCTTTGCTCGTGCGTGAAGGAGCTGCAGCGGCCAGAGCCGAGGGCAAGTCAACGCCCTACGCTGCAGACCAGGAGGCAGCCAGGGTGGCGCGCGTCGGTCGTCATGCATACCAGGGCGCACTCGCCGCTTTCTGGGCGAACTCCGTGCCCCTATACGCAGCGACGCTTACCCCCAGTCCGGGGGTTTCGCTCCCCTTCGCAGTCGCGAGAGTGAACCTTACAAGGATCGAGGCGGGATACTTGACCCCGCGGGGTGTTGTCCTGCTGCCCATGAGCGGAGCCAAGCTCCAGTACCACTTGGTGAGGGTTCTTGCGAAGGGAACAGACCTGAGCATCATTACACAGGGGATAGGCGGGGGGGCGTCTCAGACCTTGAGATGGCGATGGGGCGGGATGGCCTATCAAGTCCTCCAGCGGTAGCGCGGCGCGCGGCGTCCTACCCGTACTTGCTCGCAAACGCCCCAAGGGCTTTCTCAAAGCACTCCAGCGGCGCCCGGACGATCCCTGCGCCGATCATCGGGTGCCCGGGGTCCTTGTGGGCGATGGCGGTGTCTATGATCGGCGTGGTGCCGGTACGAACTACCTTCCGGATGTCTATGCCGACGGGCACGCCCTCGAACCCGAACGCGGGAATGCGGTAGACAGCATGGCTTGCCACCGTGATCTCGCGCATCTCAGCGCTGTACCGCATGGCCTGTTCCGGCGTGCCTCCTACTAGGTTCAGGATGCCCGGCGCGCCTCCCAGCACGAAGCCTCCCCAGCCGACCGTCTCGGCGATCGCCGAATCGCCCATGTCGAATCCGGCATCTTCCTCCTTGTACCCGGGGAAGTAGAGCCCCTCGATGCGGGGCGCGGGTGCGGTGAACCACTCGTCACCCAGGCCGCTCACCCTGATCCCGAACTCGGTGCCGTTGCGCGCCATGGCGGTCACGACGGTGCTGCGCTCTATCCCGGAGGCCGGGTCTGCGGAGGCCTTGGCCGCGGCCATCGCCATGGAGAGGAAGAACACCTCGTGGTTTGCGAGGTAGCCGAGCGTGCCGATCAGGCGATCGGCCGGCAGGCCCGCCTTGATCATGGGCACCGCCATGGCGTTGGCGAACAGGCTCGATGCGGCCACCTGCCGGTTGTGCAGCTCGTCGCCCATCTGGAGCGCCTTCGCGATCATCGTTTTCAGGTTCAAGCCACCGCCCATCTGGCGTAGCCCGGCCGCAATTGAGGGGGCCCAGAAATCACGCCACATCTGCAGCCCGCGTAGCGCCCCCTCGCTGTAGTCGCCGAACTGCTGCTGGCGTTCCACCTGGCGGCAGAAGGCGTGGTTGCCAAAGGCCGTGTTCTCGACCACGAATACGGGCAGCGAAGGGGAGATGGTGCCTGCCATCGGCCCCACGGCCTGGTGGTGGTGATTGGGTTCCAGCCTGATTTCTCCGCTCTCGAGAAGTCGCGTGGCGCCGGCGGCGTCCTGAGCCCATCCCTCGAAGAGCACCATCCCGATGACCGCGCCCCGCTGTGCCCCGCACATGCGATCCCAGGTCACGGGCGGGCCGGAGTGCAGGACCATCCTGTCCTGCAGGCCGGGGATGACCTCTCCCGCGGGCGCGATGTCAACCAGAACCGGGTCCGCTGCGATGATGCGCTCCACGGCCTGTG
The DNA here is from genome assembly GCA_031082185.1 of bacterium. Taxonomy (NCBI): domain Bacteria; species bacterium. The sequence continues at coordinate 4,593 of JAVHLI010000019.1, forward strand.
CGTTCGCTGCGTCTATCGCCTGCCTGATGCTACTCACTGGGACCCTCCCTATCGTGATTGCACTCGAGCAGATGGCATGCCACATGGCGGTCGCCGCCCAGATGGCTCAGCGCGGGCATCTCGCGTGCGCACCGATCGAAGCCGTCAGGGCACCGCCCGAAGAAGCGGCAGACCGTAGGGCTGGGATCTATCGGGCTCTGCGGTTCGCCCGGCAGGCGGATCCGTTCTCTCCTGGCGTTTGGATCGAACGTCGGGATTGCCGAAAGGAGCGCGCGGGTGTACGGGTGGTTGGGGCGAGAGAACACCTCGGCCGTGGGCCCGACTTCCACGATCCTGCCCGCGTACATTACCATTACCCGTTCCGTGATCAGCCGGACCACGTTCAGGTCGTGGGATACGAAGAGGTAGGACATGCCCAAACGCCGGCGCAGTTCAGCCAGCAGGTGCAGGATGACCGCCTGCACCGAGACGTCCAGCGCGGAGGTGGGCTCGTCCAGGATTAACAACTGTGGGGACACCGCGATGGCCCGCGCTATCCCGACTCGTTGCTGCTGCCCTCCTGAAAGCTGGTGGGGATAGCGCCCGAGCAGTTCGCCTGGGAGTCGCACCAGATCGGCAACCTCGGCCACCCGGTCCTGCAGTAACCGCCGTTCGCTCACCCCTGCCAGATGACGGATGGGATCGGCCATGGTGTCAAACGCGGTGAAGCGCGGGTTTAGACTGTCGGTGGGGTCCTGGAACACCATCTGTATCTTCGCCCGCTCGGGCCTGTGCGCGAAGTGGGCTGATGGGATCGCGCCGATCTCCTGCCCTTCGAACCGTATCTCGCCGCCGGTGGGATCGAGCAGCCTGGTGATCAGGCGCACCAGGGTGGACTTGCCGCAGCCCGACTCGCCCACCAGCCCGACAGACTCCCCGGCCTGCAGCGAGAAGCCGACGCGGTCCACCGCATAGACCAGGCTTCGGGCGCCTCGCACCGGAAAGCGCTTGGACAGGTCGCGCACCTCAAGGAGCGACGATGCGGGCATCACAAGGGCCTCCTACAGGCCACGACGTGATCGGGCCCGACCGCAACGCGCGGGAGCGGCGGCTGATCGCACTCGGGCGCAGCCCGATCGCACCTGAAGCGGAACCGGCACGGCGGAAGCTGGGCGCGGAAGTCGGGAATGGTACCTGGTATGGTCACGAGGTCCGCGAGGCCCACCGACGGCCGTGGCGAGGAAGCAATGAGCTTCGCGGTATAGGGATGCCGCGGCGCCGCCAGCAGGGCAGCGGTCGGCGCCGTCTCGACAACGTGGCCCGCGTGCATCACGACGACGCGATCGGCCCGTTCACCCAGGAGCCCCAGATCGTGCGAGATGAGCAGCGTCGCCATGTTGTTCTGGCGTGCCAGGTCTCCGATGAGCTCCAGTACCGCCGCTTGCGTGCACACATCCAGACCCGTGGCAGGCTCGTCGGCGATCAGCAGCGAAGGCGAGCACGCCACGGCCATGGCGATCATGACGCGCTGGCACATCCCTCCGGACAGCTCAAACGGGAAGGCGCCGTAGACGCGCCCCGGGTCAGGAATCTGCACCCGGGCGAGCAGGTCCAGGGTCCGGGACCGCGCCGCCCCCGAATGAAGGTCGGTGTGGTGCCGGATGACATCTTCGATCTGCCGGCCCACGGGCCGAATCGGGTTGAGTGCGGCGCGCGCCAGCTGGAAGGTCATGGAGATCTCGCTGCCTCGGAAGCGGCGAAGCGTGCTTTCGTCCGCCGCAAGTAGGTCGGTCCCCTTGAAAAGCGCGCGCCCGGCCGTGACCCGTGCGGTTGGGGGAAGCACGCCCATGATCGCCAGCGCCGAGATGGTCTTGCCCGAGCCACTCTCGCCGACCAGGCCTACGGTCTCGCCCCAACCCACGGTGAATCCCACGCCGTCCAGCACCCTGACGGTCCCGTCGCGCGCGCGGAACTCGAGCGACAGATCCTCGACCGAAAGCAGCGGTCCTGCGCCCCGCATCACGAGCGCCTCCGGGGATCTATGAGGTCACGCAGGCCGTCGCCCATCAGGTTGAACGAAAGCACGGCCAGCATCAGGGCGATCCCTGGGAAGGTCGAAACCCACCACTCGCCCGACATCATAAACGCCGATCCATCGGCCACCATGATGCCCCACTCCGCGGTCGGCGGCCGCACGCCGAGCCCTATGAACGACAACCCGGCCGCGCTGAGGATCGCCCACCCCATGTTCATTGAGGCCTGCACAATCAGCGGGGGCAGGCAGTTGGGGAAGATGTGGGCGGCGAGAATCCGCCTCGGCGTGTTGCCGGCAAGGCGCGCCGCCTCGACGTATCCGGCGTTGCGTCGGACGTTGACCTCGGCGCGGGCGATCCGAGCATACGAGGGAAAGTTGATGAGGGCTACCGTGAGCACGATGTTCATCACAGAGGTCCCGACCGCGGCCATGATTCCCATGGCCAGGACGAAGAGGGGAAAAGCCATAATTGTGTCCACAACGCGCGTAACGACCCGCTCGGTCCAGCCGCCGTAGAAACCGGCGGATGCTCCTGCGGCGCTCCCGGCTGCGAAGGACAGGGTGACCGCGGATATCGCGATGAGCAGGTCGAGGTGCGTCGCCACGATCACCCGGCTCAGAATGTCCCGGCCGAGGTGATCGGTGCCGAACCAGTGCGTGGTCGAAGGCGGCGCCAGATGCGGCCCAACCGCGGTCGCCAGCGGTTCGTGCGGCGCGATCCACTGGCCGAATACCGCCAGCACGACCAGGCCGGTCAGCAGCAGAAACGCGCCGAAGGTCAGCGGGTTTCCGAGCACCACGTATCGGCCCGCTCTGGCCAGGCGGAGTACGGTTGTACTCATGACTCGATCTGCACCCGGGGATCGATCACTCCGTAGAGCAGATCGATAAGGAGGTTGAGCAGCACGTACACCACCGCCATCGTTAGAACGAACCCCTGTACGGGCGCATAGTCGGACGCAATGACGGAATCCAGGGCATATGCGCCTATGCCCGGCCAGGCGTAGATCTTCTCGACCACCACGCTGACCCCCAAGAGAAAGGAGAGGACCAGGCCCAGCGTCGTGACGACCGGCAGCATCGCGTTCCGGAGCGCGTAGACGTAGAGTACCGTCCGCGGCGCGAGACCGTTGGCCCGGGCCGTGCGAACATAGTCGCTGGCCAGGACGCCCAGCATCGCCGCCCGCGTCATCCTGGTGATCGGCGCGAGGGCGGCCAGCCCTAACGTCATCGTGGGAAGGATCAGTTGCTTGGCCGCGGCCAGGAAGAGCCCCGGGTCCCGCGCCAGCAGGCTGTCAATCAGGAAGGATCCCGTCACCGCCGCCGGCGCCTGCCTGAATACCTCCAGACGGCCCAGCGGCGGCGGCGCCCACCCCAGCAGGTAGTAGAGGACATAGACGAGTACCAGCCCGGTGAAGAACACGGGAAGCGAGTTGCCCATCGTGGCCAGCAGGCGTGTCACGTGATCTACCCCGGAGCCGGGGCGTGTCGCGGCAAGCACCCCAAGGGGCAGCGCCAGGGTCAACGCGAGCAGCAGGCCGCAGGTGGCCAGCTCGAGCGATGCCGGCAGCCGGGCGCGCAGGTCTGCCGCGACCGGCTGGCCGGTTGTAAGCGAATGGCCCAGGTCGCCCCGGGTAAGGTCGCGCAGGTACAGTACGAACTGCTCCGGCAGGCTGCGGTCCAGACCCAACCTGCCGCGGATCTCTTCGATCGCTTGGGGAGTAGCGGCCGGCCCGGCAAAGTACGCGGCGGGATCGCCGGGCAGGGCGCGGTTCAACAGGAAGGTGACGACGATCACCCCGACCACGCCCGGTAGCGCGGTCGCCAGCCGCCTGGCCACCATTCTTAGGGACGGGCTGCTCACCTCAGTTCTTCACCAATGAGCGGAAGTCAATCTGGCGATGGAACCAGTATGTGTACCCTGAGATGCTCTTCTGCATCACCACATCCATGGACGGCTGGAACAGCGGCAGAATGGGCACGTCCCGGAGCGCGACCTTGATGAACTCCCTTACCTGCTCGGCGTACCGCTTCTGGTCCGTCTCGAACCGCGCCGCGTCTATGAGCTTGTCCATCTCAGGATTCTGGTAGGAGCTGGTGTTGGACGCGGAGTTGTCGCCGTGCAACACCCACAGGTAGAAGTACTCGGGGTAGTTGAGCCAGCCGCTGAACACGTTGATGATGAGCGGAAGGTCCTTCCGAAGCAGCGCTCCGCGCCAGACCGCGCCCGGGATCTTGTTGATGGTGGCGTTGATTCCTATCAGGCGCAGCGATTCCTGCAGCAGGATCGCCATCGGTTCGTTGGTGGCCGCAAAGCCCGCGTTGAAAGAGATCGTGGTGTCGAACCCATTTGGAAACCCGGATTCGGCCATCAGGGCCTTGGCCTTTGACAGGTTCTGCATGGTGTAGGGCGACATCTTGGGATCGTACCCAAACGTGTTGCTCGCCACGGGCGTGACGAGTGGCGCCGACCGGCCGAACGTAGCCGCCTCGACAATCCTCTTGCGCGGCAGCGCGTAGGCCACCGCCTGCCGGACGCGGACGTCGCTGAAGGGTGCGTGCTTGGCGTTCATCCCCACGTACATCATCGCGTTTTCCACCGGCGTGCCGATGACCGTTAGGTTCCCCTGCTTGGCCAGCTCGACGAAGTCACGGGCGGGCAGATCCATGACGATGTCGGCGTCGCCCCGCTCGATCAGCGCGCGCCGGCTGCCTGCCGAGGGCACCTCGCGCACCACTACCCGCCTAATCTTCGGCAGAGGGCCGGACTTCCAGTTGTCGTTGCGCACGTAGACGGTCTCCTGGCCGGGCCGCCACGACTCCACCTTGTAGGCGCCGCCGCCGGCGGTGTTGTTCCGCAGCCACGCCATCGCCCACGGGTCGGTGGGCGTCGCGTGCCGCTTGGCCAGGGCGGAGTTGAATATGACGGGGACCGGCACCGCCAGGTTCGGCAGGGTCAGCTTGTCTCTTCTCAGGAAGTTGATGCGAAACGTGTGCTCGCCCATTACCACGAACTGCTCAGGCTTTTCCATGCTGCCGGCGTTCATCTGGAACGTGGGAAAGCCGCCGACGGTAACGGCGCGGTCAAAGGACCACTTCACGTCGTGGGCCGTCACCGGTGTGCCGTCGTGGAACTTGGCGTCCTTGCGCAGGACGAACGTGACGGACATGCCGTCCGCCGACAGCCACCACCGCTGCGCCAGCTCGGGTTCGAGCTTCGTGAAGTCGTACGACACGGTGCCGTTAGGCAGGGTCTTCTTGCCGTAGGTCAGCAGCCGATCGTAGGCGTTCCACGTGACACCGTAGACTTGGAAGTTGGCTCCAACGCCGTGGATGTCCATGCTGTTGGGCCCACCCTCCGTCACCACGAGCAGTGTGTCGGAGCGGTCCTGGCTGAAAGACGGCATCGCCATGGTCGTTGAAAGCAACAGCGCGATCGCCGACAGAATCGCTGCCTTCCACCATTGAGACTTCATCTCTGCCCTCCTGTCTTGTGCGTTTTGCCGAGCCATCATCTTGCCTCCGGGTGTATCCGTAGGATCCACAGGCGCATCAGGGTTACATACAGAACGACCGCAACCGGCACTGAGACCAGCCAGGAGTACCGCAGCCAGACCACCCCAAGTATGGAAGCGATCCCGTGCGCCAGGTATGCAGCCGGGTTGAAGCCGCCGCTATACGTGTACGGCCCGTCGCGGCGGAAGAGCGCGGGGACGTTCAGCCGGCGTCCGCGGATGAGGTAGTAGTCCGCAAGCATCACCCCGGCCACGGGCGAGAGCGCCGCGCCGACTGCGGGCAGGTACGTGAGAAATGAGTTAACCAGACGCCACGGCATCACCGCGACGAGACCGATTACCCCACCTAAGAGAACCCCGTGGGCGAAGCTGACTCGGGGTGCGAACAGGCTGCTGAGGACGTATCCAGGAGCATATAGGTTCGCGGCCACGTTCGTGCTCAACTGCGCCAGCAGGATGATTGCCAGCCCGACGAGGACCATCACACCACCCAGAGCAGCGCCAATCGCCTCTACCGGATTGCCGTGGCCGGTGAACACCTTCCCCAGATAGCCCACGGTGGCGAAGAGCATCATGCCCAGCGTGAGGCCGGGGAGCTGCCCCAGCAGGCTGTGCCGGTTGCGATGGAAGAACCCTCGTGCGCCGGGCGTGGTTTTCACGAAGCGGGTGAAATCCGGGATGTTGTCCGCAACGGTAATCCAGTAGGAGAGGTTTGCCGTCACCGCAACCCAGAACGGAATGGGGTTTGTGATTGGGAACGACGCGACCTTTTCCCATCCGCCCTGAGAGCCCAGCAGGTAGACCACCAAGGCCGAGAGCACCAGGAGGGCGGGCGCCGCGAAGTTCTCCACCCGCTTGATGCCGTGGATGCCGCGCATCGTGATCAGTATCTGGAGCGCACCGAACGACCAGTACCACAGTGGCCAGTTGGAGTACCCCGTGAGCAGTCTCACGGACATGTCTATCGCGGTGGCGCCGAAGTAGGTTTGGATCGCGAACCAGCACACTGCGACGCCGGCGCGCAGCAGGGACGGCGCCCAGGCACCCCAGATGCCGTAAGGTGCGCGCAGGTATACGGCATATGTCACACCGTGCTGGATGCCGATGTCGCCGTTGAGCACGGATACAACCCCCACGACGAGGTTACCCAGCGCGATGGCCGCAAGTGCGTCCATGAGCGAAAGCCTTCCTGCGAACGACGCCCCCAGCAGGAAGACGCCCATCTGGGCGACCATGCCGAACCAGAGCCAGACGAAGTCCGTCCAGCCGATTACCCGCTGGTCGGGCCGTGTGGGCAGGATGTCACGGTGCGCAAGGGCCGCCTCTGCGCGGGCAGGTGCAACGGCGGATGCGACCTCCGCGGTCATGGTCTCTGCGGTCACGTGGACTCGGCGGCGCCCGATCCGGCCCGGGTCTCGCTCAGCGCTCTCAAGAGGACCGCTGAGCCGGACACCCATCCAAAGATCCCGCCCTGCGCCTTGATCATCCGGATCCCGGCTTCGTGGAAATCGGGGAAGTATGATGCAACGCAGTCCTCCAGCACGAGGCACTCGAACCCTCGGTCGTTGGCTTCGCGCACGGTGGTGTGCACGCACACCTCGGTTGTGACCCCGGTCACGATCAGGCTCCGAATGCCGCGTTCCCGGAGAATCAGTTCCAGGTTGGTTGCGTAGAACGACCCTTTGCCCGGCTTGTCGATCACGGGCTCACCGTGAGCCGGGGCAAGCTCTGGAACGATCTCGTGCCCGGGCTCGCCCCGAATGAGCACCCGACCCATTGGGCCGGCATCCCCAATCCCCGTCTTCAGGCGCCCCCGCGTCCTCTTTGTGGGCGGAAGGTCGCTGAGGTCGGAGCGGTGTCCCTCCCTTGTGTGTATGACCGTCATGCCGCGGGCGCGAAACGCGTCCAGCACGCGGCGGGTCGGAGCGATGGCCCTGCGCAGGTGGGTGACGTCGTTTCCAAGCATCTCGCCGAATCCGCCTGGCTCTAGGAAGTCGCGCTGCATGTCGATCACCAACAGCGCGACCGCATCCGGGCTGAACTCGAACGGGTAGGGCTCTGCGTCAACCCTCACTCGACACACCTGTTGCATCGTTTCTCTGCGGCCCCATCCTCACCGATTCAGGTATATGGAAGCCAGCAGCTCTTTGACCGCGTGCAGTACGTTGGCCTTGCTCTCAAGGATGTGATCACGGATGGCCGCGCCGGCCGCGCCGGCATCCCCCTTTTCGATGAGTTCGAGGATGCGTGCGTGTTCAAGATACGTGAGGCGGATCCGGTGGGGGTCGGTGAAGTCCTTGGCGCGGATGGCCCGAATCCGCTCGCTGATGGAGCGCAGGTATTCGGCAAGAGCCCCGTTGCCGCCGGCCTCGGCAATCGCGGCGTGGAAGCCCTCGTCCAGGTTCAGCATCGCCTTGGGTGAGGGAAGAGGCTCGGGGATCTCGGCCCAGGTCTCCTGTAGCTTCCTCCAGTCAACCGCGCGCCCGCGGTCCACCGCCAGGGAGACCGCGAAGGTCTCCAGCGCCACACGGACCTCGTACTGCTCTTCAACTTCCGCCAGGTTGATCTCCCGCACATAGTACCCACGCCGTGGGGCGATGCGGATCAACCCGGCCTGCGCCAGTCTCTTGAGCGCCTCGCGGATCGGCGTCCGGCTCGTCTGCCATTCTTGCGCCAACCCGTCCTCCAGCAGCCGCTCGCCGGGCTTGAGGTCGAACGCCAGGACTCGCTCCTTCAGCTCATCGAAGATGCGGTCTGTCAACACAGGGGTCTCTCCGGATATGGCGTACAATCCTGCGTACCTAAGTGTATATCTTATTGCATACGACTCCATGTTTCAAGGGTGTTTGTGATGCTTGGGGGATGTGATCCGTGTCGACTCCCTGCCTGGGCGTGCAGGTTGAGGCACTGCCGGTTGGCGCGACCCTGACGCCGCCCTATGCCTAGAAGGTGGAGCATGCCCAGACACCTCCCGGACTTAGCAGACCCCTGCGGTAGCATCCACACAGCGCCGGTTGAGGAGGTGTACCGTTCGCTGGCGACCGGTCCAGGGGGCCTGTCGCCGGACGAGGCGGAGAGCCGCCTGTACCGCTTTGGCCCGAACGCGATTCGCGAGGTTCGGCGCGCGCCGCTCGTTCTGAAGTTCCTGGCCAACTTCACGCACCTGATGGCCGTACTCCTGTGGGTTGGCGGCACTGCTGGGCGGCGGACCTTCCTAAGGTGTGCCTCAGCTTTCGTGAATGACAGGAGCAAAGCAATCTGTGGGGTGGCCGTGAGCTTTACATTCCTGGTAATACCCTTCACTCTGAATGTATGAGGAGCACCGTCTCTACCAAGGGTCAGGTGACCATTCCGGTGCATGTGCGGAACCAACTCGGCCTGCACCCGGGGACACCCGTGACCTTTGACCTCCGCGAACGGGACGTAATTATGCGAGAAGGCCGCCCGGGTCAACACCCTGTGGACCGCGTATTCGGCACCCTGCGACTGAAGCGGCCGGTGGATGCCCTGCTGGATGAGATGCGCGGCCCCCGTCCGAAGCGGCCATGAAGACCGCCTTGGACACCTCCGTGCTGCTGGATGTCCTCGGTGCTGACCCCACGTTTGGCGAGCAGTCTCGATCGGCGCTGCGGATGGCCTATGACGCCGGGGCCTCGCGGCGTGCGAGGTGGTATGGGCTGAGGTCCGGGCGCACTTTCCTGGGGACGACGCCTTTGACGAAGCCCTGGCTAGTCTCGGCGTGCAGTTCGACCCGGTCTCGGCCCAGGCCGCAATCGCAGCCGGCAAACTGTGGCGGGAACACCGGAAGGGCGCGCGCCTTGCCCGAGACCGGGTCGTCGCGGATTTCCTCGTAGGCGCGCATGCCCGGCTGCAGGCGGATGCGCTTCTTACCAGAGATCGTGGGTTCTACCGGCGGTACTTCGCAGGTCTCAGCATCATCGACCCGACGGTAGGGTAGTCTTCACGGTACATCCTGCCGCCACATACAGGTGTGCCCGTCACCATGAGAGAAACGTGCGTGGACTGAGAGAGGGAGGCGACTCGGTTGGCTGGACTGGGAGTTCGCACCTGGAGACTGCCCGCGCACGCCTTTGGCCCCGGCGCGCTGTCGGCGCTAGAGGGGTACGTGGCGAGCACAGGGGCGCGGCGCCCGCTGCTGGTTTCCGACAGGGCGGTGGCTCGGCTCGGGCTGGCAGAGAGCGTGGTGGCTGCCGCAGGGCTGCCGCAGGGATCGGTAGGCGTGTTCGACGATGTGGATCCTGAACTACCTCTGTCCTGCGTGAGGGCGGCGCTTGAGGCAACGCGGGCCGGCGGGCACGATCTCATCATAGGCCTGGGAGGCGGCAGCACGCTGGACGCAGCCAAGGTCTGCGCGGCGCTGTCCGGTCGGCCGGGTGACGTGCGGGACTACATAGGCGTCGGGAAGGTTCCCGGGCCGGGCCTGCCGAGCATTCTGATCCCCACCACAGCCGGGAGCGGCTCCGAGGCCACCCCCAACGCTCTCATCATGGACTACGAGCGGGGGGAGAAGGTGGCGATGGTCAGCCCGCACCTGATTCCCACTTACGCGATCCTGGATCCGGGCCTGACGAAGACCCTGCCTCCCGCGGTCACAGCCCAGAGTGGCATGGATGTGCTGGCGCACGCCATCGAGTCCTACACATCCCGCAGGGCAGACATGTACACCGAGATGTACAGCCGGCACGCCGCGCTGCTGGCAGGCCGGAACCTGCGCGACGCGGTGCATCGGGGCGGCGACCTGGACGCCCGGGCAGGCATGCTGCTGGGCAGCTTTCTGGCAGGGGCCGCGATCGGCCAGGCAGGCACCTCGGCCACGCACGCCCTGGCCTACCCGTTGGGCGCACGCTACCACGTCCCCCACGGTCTGGCCATTGCACTTCTGCTGCCCAGCGTGATGGCTGCGAACCGGACGGCTGTCGAGGCGAAGTACGCAGAGATCGCGCTCCTGCTGGAGGATGGTTCGCCCGAGGGTGGTCTGCGCGAAGGCCATCAGCGCCTGGACGGCCGCGCCGCGGCGCCGGCGGTGCGCCGCCTGTGCGACGAGATCGGGATCCCGATGGGCCTGGCCCGGCATGGCGTGGATCCGGCCGCCATCCCCGAGATGGCTGCGGAGGCGCACGCGATTCGCCGCCTCATGGACAACAACCCGCGGGAGTTGAGCGTGGAGCAGGTGGCCGCGATCTTCGCAGACGCGATGTGAGGGACGGAACGGTGTCGCGGTTTGCGCTCTCAACGGCGTGGCACATCGCCAGGATCACGGACGCCCGCGAGCTCCTCGCTTTGCCGGCACGGCTGGGTTTCGGCGGGGTGGAGCTCAGCTCGGTGGGCTTGGATCTGGCGGCGGAGGTGCGGGAGGTTGCTGGCGACGGCTACCCGCCCATAGTCAGCCTGCACGCTCCGTGTCCGGTGCCCTACCCAGGGGCCGCGCGCCTTGACGACCTGGCCGCGCTCGACGAACGTCGCCGACGGGCCGCGGTGGATTTCACCAAGGCGACCGTGGACATGGCCGCGGCAGTGCGCGCGCGTGCAATCGTGCTGCACCTGGGCGCCGTGGAGGGCACGCTTCCGCAGCCGGCCATCGTCCAGGCAATGGAAGACGGGATGAAAGTTGGGATGAAAGTCGGGATGGAGGCCGGGGATCGGGACGAGTGGAAGGCACTGCTGGCAAAGGGACTTGCTGCGCGGAAGGCTGTGGCTGATCGCCACCTGGACCGTTGCATGGCAAGCCTGGAGGCACTGACCGCCCACGCCGCGGGATCAGGCGTACGTCTGGGTGCGGAGACCCGTTACGAGTACAACGATCTCCCGAGCTTCGAGGAGTTCGCGGTGATACTTCGGGAGTTCGGGGACCGCGGCGTCGGGTACTGGCACGACGTGGGCCATGGCCACGCCCAGCAGGTGCTCGGCCTGGCGACTCCCGCGCAGTACCTGGAACGCTACGGAGAGCACCTTTTGGGATTTCATCTGCACGACGCCCGTTCAACTCGAGACCACCTGCCGCCCGGCGAGGGTGATGTGGACTTTGAGGCGCTGCGCCCCTACGCCCGCCCGGAGCACCTGCGCGTGTTCGAGGTGTTCAACGTTCAACCCGAGGAGCGGTTGGATCGTTCGCTTCGGTACCTTGAAGAGCTGAACCTCTAGCGCCATTGACACGTCCCCGCACACCGGCCATATAATGAGCAGGACGGATGGACGACGAGACATCCGTACATTTACCCGCCACGAAGCGTCGCTTCATGAAGCGTCGCTCGAGGAGGCATTTTCATCGGGCCGGAGGTGAGAGCGTCGAGCAGCGCACGGTCGTGTACGGGAACTCCTGAACGTCGAGAAGCTCCTGAACAGGGAGGGGAGGAGATAGATGAAGTGTCGCGGTCTGAAGTGGCGCGTCGTCACCATGAGCGTCGCAGCCGTGCTGGCGCTCAGCCTGTCCTCAATGGCAGGACCCCCGCTTCCCAAGGTCGTGATCGGGTGGACGCCTCCTGACATAACCGGTGTCTTCAAGACCGCCACCGATTTCTTCGAGAAGGGCGCAGCCGACGCGAAGAAGGCCGGCATCGAGGTCCAGGTGATCAGCCGCTCCCCGGCCACGCACGTGGCCTTCGCGGACCAGGTGGCCATCATCGAGGACTACATCCAGCGCAAGGTCAGCGTGATCGCCATCTCGCCCATCGAGGTCGAGGTAGTTATTCCCGCCATCAAGAAGGCGAACGCGGCCGGTATCCCGGTCATCATCGTCAACCTGCTGGAGCCCATCAAGGGCGTGGACGTCGCCTCCTATATCGGGTTTGACAACACTGTGGCAGGCATGATCTCCGCCTACTCGCTTCTCGACTACTACGGAGGTCCTGGAGTGCTGGGCACCGGCAGGAAGGTGGACGTGAAGCCGGGCACCTACCTGGACCTCAAGTGGTGGCAGGATCTCTACAAGACCGTGGATCCCAAGACCGCGGCCATCAAGGCGCGCGTTGCGATCATCGAGGGCGTGGCCGGCGGGTTCTTCTCGACGGCGCGCCTGAACGGGTTCAACAAGGTAGTGGGCCCGTTCCCCGGCGTCAAGGTGGTCGGGACGCTGCCGGCCGACTGGAACCGCGAGAAGGGGCGCAAGGCCGCCGAGGACTTCCTGACCCGGAATCCCAAGGGCAGTCTCGAGGCCATTTGGGCTGCTTCCAACGAGATGGGGTTGGGAGCAATGCTCTCGGCTGAGGCAGCCAAGCGCACCGAGATCAAGGTCTTCACCAACGACGTGACCCCGGAATCCACCGAGCGGATTGCCGAGGGGAGATTGATGGCTGAGACCTGGCACGGCTTCCCTGAGTGGGGCTGGTACGGCACGAAGTTTGCCGTGATGCTGGCCCTGGGGCAGAAGGCCGATGTGCCCCAGCTCTTTGACGTGCGTCCCCGCACCGTGTGGAAGGGCAACGCGCGGGAATACTACCCCAACCCCAAGCTGGAGCCCGTCAACTGGGCCGCCATAAAGGCCAAGTTCAAGTAACATGATGGTGGGCCGGGGCCTGTGCAGGCCCCGGCCCGCAAGCAAGGGGCAAACGGCGAGAGGCAAACGGCGAGAGGCACACGGCAAGGGCGCCCCGGCAGTCTGGCACACGGAGGGAAAGGGGCATGAGGGATAGGGGCATGGGAGTCCGCGGTAAGGTGGCGGTGATCACCGGAGGCGGCGCAGGCATCGGCCGCGCCGCGGCCCTCCTGTTTGCGCGCGAGGGTGCGAGGGTAGTCGTGGCAGATGTGGACAGGGAAGCCGGTGCCGCCACGGTTGCGCAGATAGCCGCCGAGGGCGGGGAGGCCACGTTCGTGGCCGCGGATGTGTCCAGGCCGAATGAGGTCGGCCTCATGGTAGAAGCGACCCTGACCGCCTTCGGGCGCCTGGACATCCTGGTGAACAACGCGGCGATCTACCGCCAGGGCGACGCTGAAACCACGACTGAGGACGACTGGCAGCGCATGCTGGAGGTGAACCTGACCGGCCCGTTCCTGTGTGCCAGGTACTGCATCCCCGTGATGCGGCATGGGGGCGGCGGCGTGATCGTCAACGTGGCTTCTGAGGCCGGTCTCGTGGGAATCAAGGGACAGGTGGCCTACAACGTCACCAAGGCAGGGTTGATCGGCCTTACCAGGAGCCTGGCCGTGGACGGTGCGCCGGCGATCCGCGCCAACTGCATCTGCCCGGGCACCTCGGACACTCCCCTGGTTGCGGCGGCGGTGGCGCGCCAGCCCGATCCGGAGGCGGCCCGGCGCGCGCTTGAATCGGTCCGGCCCATGGACCGCCTGGGGCGCCCCGAGGAGATCGCGTTCGGAATCCTGTGCCTGGCGTCCGACGAGCTCGCCTACGCGACCGGGGCCGTGCTGTCGGTAGACGGCGGGTACACCGCGCAGTAGGGGTTCTGAGGTGTCTGGCGGCGAGATCCTCCGACTTGAAGGCATTGACAAGCGCTTCCCGGGTGTCCACGCCCTGGACCAGGTGGACCTCGACCTTGTAGAGGGCGAGATCCACATGCTGCTGGGCGAGAACGGCGCCGGTAAGTCCACGCTCCTCAAGATCCTGAGCGGTTCGATACAGAAGGACGCTGGCCGCATTCTGCTGCGCGGCCGGCCGGTTGAGATCGCGGATGCCAAGCACGCCCGGGCGCTCGGGATAGGGATGGTCTACCAGGAACTCAGCCTCGTGCCCGGTCTGACCGTGGCGGAGAACATCTTCCTGGGACGGTGGCCGGCCCGCGCAGGAGGGTTGGTCAACTGGCATGAGATGGTGGCCCGGGCCGAGGCCGTGCTGGGCAGCCTGGGAGTACCGATAGACCCGCGCATCCCGGTGCGCAATCTATCCGTCGCGGAGCAGCAACTGACGGAGATTGCGAGGGTCCTGGCCTTGGATGTGCAGATTCTGCTGCTCGACGAACCGACCTCGGCCCTATCCGACCGGGACCGCGATCGGCTGTTCGGCCTCCTCCGGGGCCTGCGGGGTAAGGGCGTTTCTGTTCTGTACACGTCGCACAGACTCGGCGAGATCCGGGAGATCGGGGACCGTGCCACGGTGCTGCGTGACGGCCGGAAGGTCGGCACCGTGGCGGTTGCGGACGCCGGCGAGGACGCCGTGGTGCGCATGATGGTCGGGCGTGACATCCGCGAGCGATTTCCCAAGACGTCTGTGCCCATCGGCGCCCCGGTGCTGACCGTCCGCGACCTCTGCGCAGGTGGCCTGCTCCATGGGATCAACTTCACGGTGCACTCTGGCGAGATCCTGGGCATCTTCGGCCTGCGGGGCGCGGGACGCACTACGCTGGCGCGCTCCCTCTTCGGTCTGGAGCGGGCCGCGCGGGCCGAGATCCTGGTCAACGGCGCGAGGATCGAGGTCAACTCGCCCGAAGACGCGATCAGGCACGGCATCGGTTACTCCACCGAGGACCGGCGGCAGGGGCTGGTGCCGGGTATGGGCCTGCCGCCCAACATCACCCTCGCCAGTCTCGATGGCGTAACGCGCGCCGGCATCATTGACCACCGTGAGGAGCAGCGGATCGGTGCCAGGTTGGTCGAGGAGCTCAGGATACAGCCGCCGATCCTGTCCAGACCGGTCAGGTTCTTGAGCGGCGGCAACCAGCAGAAAGTAGTGCTCGCCAAGTGGCTGGCGAGCAAATCGCGCGTGCTCATCTTCGATGAGCCCACGCGAGGGATTGACGTGGGCGCCAAGACCGAGGTGTTCCAGCTCATGGGGCGGCTGTGCGCGCTGGGGGTGGGGCTGCTGATGCTCTCCTCGGAGATCCCGGAGGTGCTGGCCATGGCAGACAGGATCCTGGTGATGCATCGCGGGCAGATCACGGCGGAGTACCGCAGGGGCGAGGCTACCCAGGAGGATCTCCTGCGCAGCGCAGTCGGACTGTCCTCATCAGGCCTGGAGGAAGCCTAATGGCGCAACAACGGAAAGCGCACGCCGGTTCGGAGGTGGCCGTGGCGAAGGAGGCGCCGAGTGGCTCGGAGGCCTGGTCGGTGAGGCTGCTGCTTAAGGGAGGGCCCATCATCGCACTCTTCCTGCTCGCCGGGTATCTCTCCGCCGTCTCACCCCACTTCCGGACCGCCGGTAACTTCATGAACGTCCTGGCCCAGACCTCGGTGACCGCCATCCTGGCCGTGGGTCAGACGCTTGTAATAATCTCGGGAGGCATTGACCTCTCGGTGGCAGCGATGATGGCGCTGGCCGGCTCTGTCTCGGCGGTGTCCCTGGCCTACTGGGGATGGAGCGTCTGGCTGGGCCTGCCTCTGGGGCTGGCCGTGGGCACGCTGGTGGGCCTGATCAACGGTCTGGTGATCACGAAGGGCAGGATCCCCGACTTCATCGCCACGCTGGGGATGATGACCACGGCGCGCGGTGTCTCCCTACTGCTGACCCAGGGGCTGCCTGTTCCCTCACACGTGACCGCAATCCAGTTGAAGGCTTATCTACCTCCCGAGCTCATTTGGCTCGGCAGCGGAGCAGTCCTGGGCGTGCCGGTGCCCGCGTTGGTTGCCGTGGCAACGGCCCTGCTGGGGTGGACCGTCCTGCACTACTCGCGGTTGGGGCGCTCGGCCCTTGCCGTGGGAGGAAACCGCGAGGCGGCCCGGGTCTCGGGCATCAACGTGGACCGCACGAAGATTGCCGTCTACGCGTTCTGTGGTTTCACTGCGGGAATCGGAGGTCTTGTGCTGACCGGTCGGCTGAACTCCGCCAACGCGCTGATGGGAGACGGTATGGAGCTGCAGTCCATCGGCGCAGTTGTGCTGGGTGGTACCAACCTCTTCGGCGGTGAAGGTACGGTGATCGGGACCGTGGTTGGAGCCCTGATCATGGGCGTTCTGGGCAACGGGCTCAATCTCCTAAACGTGTCGGCCTTTTGGCAGCGCGTGGTCATGGGCCTAGTTATCATCATCGTGGTTGTCTTCGATCAGTGGCGCAGAAGGCGGTTTGGAGCGTAGCGATGACTGACCGTCCGGAAGAAGCTGTCCGCGACCGCATCGAGGGAGTGTCCCTGGTGCGCCACGGCGGTGCCGCCCCGCTCTATTCCCAGATCAGGGAAGCCATTCGCACCAAGATCCAGTCCGGAGAACTGAGCCCGGGAGCGCCGATCCCAACCGAAGCCGAGCTTCAGCGCATCTTCAACGTCAGCCGTCAGACCGTGCGGCAGGCCGTGGAAGCGCTGGTCACGGAGGGCTACCTGGTCCGCAGCCGCGGGAAGGGGACCTTCGTTCTCCAGCGCCGCATCGAGGAGCCCCTGCCCAAGCTGGTGAGCTTCACGCAGGAGATGCGCAGCCGCGGGGCAGAGCCTTCCACGCGCAGCGCCGTGGCCTCGTGGGTGGAGCCAAGCCCTGCGGTTCGCGAGGCGCTCAGGGTTGAGGCCGGCGAGCAGGTCCTCAAGATCGAGCGCGTGCGCTGCGCCGATGGGGCCGTGATCGTTGTGCTCATGTCCTATCTGCCCAAGTGGGTGGGCCTGACCGGGCAGGAGGATTTCGCGGGATCCCTCTACGACCTGTTTCAGTACCGCCTGGGCCTGAAGCTCGCCAAGGCCTTCCAGTACATCGAGGCCGAACAGGCGACCCCTGCCCTGGCCAGGGCCCTGGAGGTGTCCCGGCGCAGCCCTGTACTGGTGCTGCGGCGCACGCTCTTTGCCGAGGACGGCCGGCCCATCGAGTACGTCGAGGGTTTCTACCGTGCCGACCGGTACCGCTACTCCATCTGGCTGGAGCCCTAGGGAGGTGAGGCCGTGAAGTACTCGATCAGCAACTGGATCTACGGGGGTGAGCCCCTGGAGCTCACCTTCCAGCGGCTGCGCAGGTTCGGCTACGACGGGGTGGAGCTGATGGGCGAGCCGGGCCAGTACGATCCGGCGGACGTCCGCGCCCTGTGCGGGACATACGGCCTGTCCGTGCTGTCCATCGCCGGCATGTACCCGTGGCCCACCGACAGCCGCGACCTGGCCAGTCCTGACCCGCTCGTGCGCGGCCGGGCAGTGCGATACCTGGAGGCGTGCGTGGAGTTCGCCTCGGCGGTGGGCGCGCCGCTGGTCATCGTCGTGCCCTCCGCGGTAGCAAAGACCGCGCCGACCATGGAGCTGCGTGACGAGGCCGTCTGGACGGAAGGCTACGACCAGGCGTGGCGGAACGCGGTCGCCGCTGTACGCGAGGCCGCGCGCGCGGCCGAGGCAAAGGGCGCCTTCCTTGCCATCGAGCCCATCAACCGGTACGAGACCTTCTTGATCAACACCTGCGAGCAGGCGCTGCGGTTCGCGGACGAGGTTGGGTCGGACGCGGTAGCCGTGCACCTGGATACGTTCCACATGAACATAGAGGAGGCGGACCCCGCGGCCGCGGTGCGGCTAGCAGGGAAGCGGCTGGTGAACGTGCACATCTCCGACAGCAACCGCCAGGCAGTGGGCCGCGGGCACACCGACTTCCGGGCGCTGATGCGGGCCCTGCGGGAGATCGGCTACACGCGGGCGCTGGCGCTGGAACCGCTGCCACCGCTGCCGGATCCCTACATCGCGATCCGGATGAGCCGCCTGCGCCACCTCTGGGACAGCTTCGCCGAGGAATCCATCCAGCGGCTGCGCGCCATCGAGGAGGACATCGCCTGAGGAGACATCGCCACAGGAGATGTCGCAGCGGGCAGTGCAGACAGGGGAGGACACATCGGTGGGATCGGTTGTGAACGTCTGCGTCGTTGGCCTTGGGCGGGCCGGCATGGTTCACGCGGTCAACTTCCAGCGGCACGTGCCCGGCGCCGTGCTGGCTGCGGTAGTCGAAGCCGACCGCGAGGTGCTGGAGGCCCGCGCAGCCGAGCTCGGGGTGGCCGGGCGGTTCACCGGGATCCGCGAGTCGCTCGATGGGGCGCCGGTCGACGCGGTGTGCATAACCACACCCACCTTCACGCACGCAGAGATCGCGGTGGCCTCTGCCCGCGCCGGCAAGCACGTTCTCTGCGAGAAGCCCATGGCCCTGAACCTGGTCGAGGCGGACCGGATGATCGAGGCCGCGGCAGATGCGGGCGTCCTGCTGCAGATGGCGTTCATGCGCCGGTTCGATCCTGCCTTCAGGGAGGCCAGACAACTCGTGGCGGAGGGTAGGATCGGTCGCCCCATGGTTATTCGATCACTCACCCGGGGGCCGGGCCTGCCGCCGCGCTGGGCCTGGGATGCTGCTCGCAGTAACGGCATGCTGGCCGAGGTGAACAGCCACGACTTCGACACCGTGCGGTGGATAGCAGGCACGGAGGTCACCCGGGTCTATGCCGAGACCTCCGCGACCAAGCGGCCCGATCTGCTTCAGGAGTTCCCCGGGTTCTACGACAGCGCGGTGGTGACGCTGCGCATGGCGGACGGCGTCCTGGCCACGATTGACGGCGCGTGCCCGGTGGACTACGGCTACGACGCCCGGCTGGAGGTCCTGGGCACCGAGGGCGTCCTACAGGTCGGCGAGTTGCGCGGCGGCGCCGTTCTGCTGTGCACGAGAGCGTCGGGCGTTCAGTCCAAGCCGTTTGCGAGCTGGCGCGATCGGTTCAGGGAGGCCTACATCGCCGAGGCCGCGCACTTCATACGCTGCATACATGGAGAGGAGCAGCTTCTCTCTACCGGGCTCGACGGCAGGAGGGCGCTGGAGGCGACGCTCGCGGCCAACCTCTCCAGCCGCCTGGGCGTGCCGGTCGTCCTACCACTCGAGGAAGCCGGCGCCCCGGGGGACCGGGCATGAAGGCGCTGGTGTACCACGCCCCAGAAGGGCTCCGGCTCGTCGAGGTCGAGACCCCGCGCCTGGGAGCCGGGGATGTTCTCCTGGAGGTGGCCGCTGCCAGCATCTGCGCCACGGATCTGCGCATCGTAGGCGGCGGGCACCTCAAGATCCGCGAGGGCACACGGCGCATCCCAGGACACGAGGTCGCGGGCCGGGTGGCCGCGGCAGGTCCGCAGGTGACCGGCATCTATCCCGGGATGCCGGTGGCGGTGATCCCCAACATCGGCTGCGGCGCCTGCGATCTGTGCATACGCGGGCAGACGCACCTCTGCCCCACCTACGAGGCGTTCGGCATAGATCTGGACGGTGGCTTTGCCGAGTTCATGGTGGTGCCCGAGCGGGCATTGCGCCAGGCCCTGCTGGTTCCGATTCCTGAAGGGATGAGCTTCGCCGAAGCAGCCCTGGTCGAGCCGCTCTCCTGTTGCTACAACGGGATCCAGGCCGGCCGGATCGCTCCCGGTGACACGGTGCTCGTAGTCGGAGGCGGGCCGATCGGGCTGATGCACGTGCTGCTGGCGCGCATCTCCGGCGCCCGCCGCGTGATCGTTAGCGAGATCCTGGATGAACGGCTGGCTCAGGCGGGTTCTTTTGGGGCGGATGTACTCATCAACCCCGGTACCGAGGACGCGCGGGAGGCGGTGCTCCGGGCGACCGGCGGAGGGGGGGCGGATGTGGTCATCGTGGCGGCGCCCTCTCTGCAGGCCATGGAGCAGGCCCCAGACCTGGCGGCCGCAGAGGGCAGGGTGGTGTACTTCGCCGGGCTGCCGCGCGGTCAGGACACCATCACCTTCTCACCCAACCGGATCCACTATCGCCAGATCACGGTTACCGGGACCACCGGCGCCAGCCGCTGGCAGTTCAAGCGGGCTCTGGACCTGGCGGCTGCGCGGCACGTTGACCTGTCACGCCTGATCGGCGCGGTTCTGCCACTGGAAGACGGGCTGGCGGCCTTCGACCGCGCCCGCTCCCGCCGAGAACTGAAGGTCGTAATCTCCCCTGGTATAAGCGAAAGGCGGATGACCGGATGAACGAAGTTCAGGCATTTCGCATGCTGGTGGACGGCGCGTTGGTAGAGGCCGAAGACGGCCAGACCTTCCCCGTGACCAACCCGGCCACAGGAGAGGCGGTCGGCCACGCGCCCAAGGCCACCGCGCGGGACGTCGAGCGCGCAGTGGAGGCCGCGGCGCGGGCCTTTCCGACATGGGCCGCGACCCCGGCTCCCAGGCGCGGCCGGCTTCTGAGAAAGGCCTCCGACCTCCTCCGCGAGCGGCGCGAGCCCATCGCGCGGCTGCTGACCGAGGAGCAGGGCAAACCCCTCAAGGAAGCCCTGGGGGAGGTAGACGGCGCCGCAGAGGCCTTCGAGTACTTCTCCGAGGAGGGCCGTCGCCTGCTGGGTGAGACGATAGCCACCGACTCGAACTCGCGCCGCAGCATTGTCATAAGGCAACCGGTGGGCCCGGTGGCGGCGATCGCGCCCTGGAACTACCCCCTGCTGCTCGTCTCGTGGAAGCTGGCGCCGGCGCTCCTCGCCGGATGCCCGGTGGTGGCCAAGCCTGCCAGCGACACGCCGCTCTCCACGCTGCGGCTGTTTGAGTGCCTCCATGAGGCCGGACTGCCACCGGGCGTGGCCGGCGTGGTGAGCGGACCTGCTTCGGTCGTGGGCCGCGCCCTGGTCGCCCATCCTCTGATCAGGAAGATTGCGCTGACCGGGCAGACCGAAACCGGCAAAGAGATCATGCGGGTCGCCTCCGACCGCGTGGCCCGGCTCTCACTGGAACTGGGCGGCCACTGCCCGTTGATAGTGTGTCCGGACGCCGATCTGGATGCGGCCGCGCACGGCGGGGCCTACCGCTCATTCCGCAACATGGGGCAGATCTGCAACGCCATCAACCGGATCTACGTGCACCAGGCAGTCTACGACGAGTACGTGGACCGGTTTGTGGCAAAGACAGCGGCCTTGCGCATCGGCAACGGCCTCGACCCTGATGTGGACCTCGGACCGATGACCAACGCGGCCGGCGTGGCCACCGCGCGCGATCACATCGAGGACGCCGTTTCCAAGGGCGCCCGCGTGCTCTACGGCGGGGGTCCCCCACAGGGTGAGGCCTACAGCCGCGGCAACTTCTTCCTTCCGACCGTGCTCGTGAACGTGAACCACGACATGAAGGTGATGCGCGAGGAGACCTTCGGCCCCGTGGCGCCCATCATGGCCGTGGGTAGCGTGGACGAGGCCGTGCGCTACGCCAACGATACACCCTACGGGCTTGTCGCCTATCTCTACACGCGCGACCTGGCCACCGCGATCACGGTGGCCGAGCGCCTGGAGGCCGGAACCGTGGGCGTGAACAACGTCGCCGGCGGCGAGATATCCTATCCCTACGGCGGCTGGAAGCAGAGCGGGTTCGGCATCGAGAACTCCCGTCACGCCCTTGCCGAGTACCTGGCGGTCAAGCACATCCGCATAGACCTAGGCGGATAGGGAGGCCAACCATGGACCTGCTGGAGCCCTTCTCCTCAAAGGTGGACCTCGGCGAGGGCCTCCTGGGGACCGGAGTGCAGCGGCTCACGCGGCGGCTGAGCGACATGCAGGGGATGTTCCTCGACCGGCAGGCGTGGGCTGAGATGGTGGCGCGCCGGGACCAACCCGTCTACGAGGTGTTTGTGGCCCAGGCCCCAGAGAGCGAAGGGCACCTCTGCCACGGCGTGACGGTGCTGCACCCGGGGCGTGTCGGCGACGAGTACTTCATGACCAAGGGGCACTACCATCAGAAGTCCGGGACGGCGGAGGTGTACTACGGCCTGGCCGGGGCCGGCCTGATGCTGCTGCAGACCCGAGGGGGCGTCTGGCGGACCGTGGACATCGGGCCGGGGACCGTCGTCTACGTCCCCCCTCACTGGGGCCACCGCTCGATCAACACCGGCGAGGTGCCGCTGATCCTGCTCTTTGCCTATCCGGGCGACGCCGGGCACGACTACGGCACGATCGAGTCTACCGGGTTTGCGCGGTTGGTGGTGGCGCGCGAAGGCCGCCCCACCGTCGTGGAGAACCCCCGCTACGCGGCGGAGGTTCCGTGATGAGTAGGGCGTGCCTCATCGGCGTTGACCTTGGGACGACCGCGACCAAGGCGGCCATCTTCGCCCAAGACGGCACGCTCCTGGCCGACGCCGTCGAGGAGTCCCGCCTGATCCAACCGCGTCCCGGGTGGGTGGAGCAGGATCCGGAGGACCTCTTCGGCGCCGCGGTGCGCACGATCCGCGCCTGCCTCGAGCGCAGCGGCGTCGCCCCAGGGGAGGTCGCCGGGCTGTCCTTCGACGGTCAGATGGCCGGGATAGGAACGGTAGACACGCACTGGGGCACGCCTACTCCCTACGACTCCTGGCTGGACACCCGGTGCGGGCCTTACATTGACGCGATGCGGCCCCATGAGGAGCAGATCGTCCGCCTAACCGGCGGGCCGCCCACCTACTCCCACGGGCCCAAGATTCTGCATCTGGCGCGCGAACATCCGGATGCCTTTGCCCGGGTCGCGAAGTTCGTGGTTCCGGGAGGCTACGTTGCCGGGCGCATGGCCGGTCTGGCCGGCGCCGACGCATTCATGGACTACACATATCTCCACTTCACCTGTCTCGCCGACACTCAGGAGGCCAGGTGGTCGGACGAACTGTGCGGCCTCTTCGGGGTTTCCCCGTCGAAGCTGCCGAGGATCGTCCGCCCCTGGGAGGTCATCGGCCACGTGACGCCTGAGGCGGCGGCGGCCACAGGGCTCCTGGCAGGTACGCCCATCGCGGCGGGATGCGGGGACCAAGCCGCTGGGATGCTGGGCGCCGCCATGGTGGAGCCGGGCCTGGTGTTCGACGTCGCCGGCACCGCGTCCGTGCTGGCGATCTGCACCGACCGGTTCGCCCCTGACGTGGCGCACCGGACCCTGTTCGCTGCGCGCCTGGTGCCGGAGGGGTTGTGGTACTCGCTGGCCTACATCAACGGAGGTGGACTGAACCTGCGCTGGTTCAGGGACACCTTCGCAAAAGGGGAGGTAGGGTACCGGGCTCTGGACGAAGCGGCGCGCGCGATCCCGCCCGGCGCAGACGGGCTGTTGTTCCTCCCCCACCTGGGCGGTCGCGTCTGCCCCAGCGACCCCGCTCTGCGGGGGGTCTGGATCGGATTCACCTGGGCCCATTCCAAAGCCCACTTCTACCGGTCGCTCCTCGAGGGCGTCGCCTACGAGTACGCGCTGTACCTGGACATCGAGCGGGCCCTGCTGCCCGGGATGAACCTCACCGAAGCCCGTGTCATCGGCGGCGGATCCTCCAGCGACCTCTGGAACCAGATCAAGGCGGACGTGCTGGGGCTTCCCTACGTGCGGCTGAACCGCACCGAGTTCGCGGTCCTGGGATCCGCCATCGTGGCAGGCGCCGCCGTTGGAGTCTACGACGATCTCAAGGCGACGGCCCGGCAGATGGTGGGGCAGGCGGGCCGCATCGAACCGCGCGCAGGGGAGCACGCCCGCTACAGACCGTTTGTGGACCTTTATCGATCCCTCTTCGATCTCACGCGGTCGGCGTCGCGCGCGCTTGCCGCGCTCCAGCAGGGAGTACCCCCAGGGGGCGCGCGGTGAGCCGCACAGTTCTGGTGACGGCGCGGGCGTTTCGGGACGCGCCCGGAGAGCACTGGGGCGTTCTGGAGCGGGCCGAGTTTAAGGTCAAGATCTCCCCTTCCCAGGTGCGGCTGGAGGAGATCGCCCTGGCCGAGATGATCGCGGAATGCGATGGTGCGATCATCGGCACGGAGCCGATTACGGCCAGGGTGATAGCCGGCGCGCCCCGGTTGCGGGTTCTGTCGCGGTTTGGAGTGGGTGTTGACAGCGTTGACTTGGAGGCCGCTACTGCCGCGGGCGTCGTGGTGACCACAACCGTCGGGGCCAACGCAACGGCGGTTGCCGAGCTGGTGATCGGCTTCGTGTTCTCGCTGGCTCGGGGCATTCCCCGGTACGACGCGCGGACGAAGCGCGGGGATTGGCGGCGGGAGGTGGGGGTTGAGATCGCCGGCAAGACCCTGGGCATCGTGGGCCTGGGGCGTATCGGCACGGAGGTTGCCCTCCGCGCACGGGCGCTGGGGATGCGGGTGATCTACTCCGATCCCGTGCGGCCTGCCCGCGAGGAGGAGGCGGCGCTGGGGGCCACCCATCTGGCGCTTCCCGATCTGCTGCGGGAATCAGATTTCGTCTCGCTCCACGCCCCGCTCGCGCCGGAAACCGTTCGGATGATCGGAGCCCGCGAGCTTGCGCTGATGCGGCAGTCCGCCTACCTGATCAACACCGCGCGCGGGCAACTAGTAGATGAGGCGGCTCTCTGTGAGGCGCTGCGCAAGGGTCAAGTGGCCGGTGCCGGGCTGGACGTCCGGGAGGTGGAGCCTTCCCAGGCCGACGATCTCCTGTGTCTGGACTCGGTGATCCTCACACCGCACACGGGCTCCCAGACGCGGGAGGCGATCTGCCGGATGAGCGTGATGGCGGCAGAGAACGTCGTTCGCGTCCTGGGGGGCGAGCGGCCCGAGGGCGTGGTCAACCCTGACGTCTACGGCGCCGGTGGGCGTTGACCGCATGCCACTCATTCTTGCCCACGACCTGGGGACCACGGGCAACAAGGCCACGCTGTTCCGGGACGACGGGAAGCTGGTGGCGAGCGCTTTCGCCGGATACGAGACACGCTACCCCGCGATCAACTGGGCGGAGCAGGACCCCTCGGACTGGTGGAAGGCGTTCTGCAGGTCGTCCCGCCAGTTGCTGGCGCAGGCGGGTGTCGAAGCGCGGGAGATCGGTGTGGTCAGCTTCAGCGGCCAGATGATGGGCTGCCTGCCCGTGGACGTCGGCGGGCGGCCTCTGCGGCCCTCGATCATCTGGGCGGACCAACGCGCGGAGGGGGAGGCCCAACTGCTCCGCGAGCGGGTCGGCGAGGAGACGGTCTACGGTCTGACCGGTCACCGCATCAGCCCCGCGTACTCCCTGGAGAAGATCCTCTGGGTGAGAGACCACGAGCCCGAGATCTTCAGGCAGACCCACAAGGTGCTCCACGCGAAGGACTACCTGATCTACCGCCTCACGGGCGAATTCGTGACCGACTACTCGGATGCGTCGGGTATGAACGCCTTCGACCTGCAGGCCAGGACGTGGGCGCCCCAGATCCTCGACGCGGTGGGAGTACCCGCGGAGATCCTCCCGACTCTACGCTCCTCGATTGACGTGGTGGGAGAGGTGCGGCCAGAAGCCGCGGGAGAGGCAGGGTTGGCCCCGGGCACGCCCGTGGTGATGGGCGGCGGAGACGGTCCGTGCGCCGCGGTGGGCGCGGGTGTGGTGCGCCAGGGCACAGCCTACAACTACGTCGGCTCGTCCTCGTGGATCGCGCTGGCAACTGCTGCTCCCATCCAGGACCCCGAACGGCGGACATTCAACTTCCACCACCTGGATCCAAGAATGATCATGCCCACCGGTACCATGCAGACCGCGGGCGGCTCTTACCAGTGGTTCAGGAACCAGCTCGGCGGGCTTGAGGCCCAGGAGGCGCGCGAGCGCGGGGTTGATTCGTACGAAATCCTCGACCGCGAGGCGGAGGCGATCCCTCCGGGCGCGGGGAACTTGATCTATCTACCCTACCTGATGGGCGAGCGTGCTCCCCACTGGAACCCCCGCGCAAGGGGCGCTTTCATCGGCCTGACCATGACCCACACACGGGCGCACATGACCCGGGCGGTCCTGGAAGGGGTGGCCTTCAACCTGCGCATCATCCTGGACGCCTTCCGGCGGCAGGGCGCCGGGATAGAGCAGATGCGACTGATTGGCGGTGGCGCACGGGGAAGACTGTGGCGGCAGATCATCGCCGACGTCTACGGCCTGCCCGTGCTGCGCCCGCGCTATCTGGAAGAGGCCACCTCGCTGGGAGCGGCTGTGGCAGGCGGGATTGGGGTTGGGCTGATCAAAGACTTCAGCGTCGCCGAGCAACTGGTCGAGATCGTCGAGGTACAGTCCCCTGATCCGGCCGCCGGCAGGCGCTACGCGGAGCTCTACCCGGTCTTCTGCGACGCCTACACGGCGCTGGTTCCTATCTTCGAGCGCTTGGCGCGCGCGACCCACCTGGAGGTGTGATCATGAGTACGCCGCTACAGCGGATCGAGGAGGTGGGCGTGGTTCCGATCATCCGCGCGCCGTCTCCCGACCATGCGCTGCGGATCGCCGAGGCGCTCATCGAGGCCGAGATGCCCATACTGGAGGTGACGTTTACGGTTCCCGGCGCCGCTGAGGTGATCCGGCGTCTGCGGATCGGCTACCCGGACCTCCTGGTCGGTGCTGGAACCGTTCTGGATGGCCCAACCGCCCGCGCGGCGATCTCCGAGGGCGCGCAGTTCCTGGTGAGCGTTACCGCTCCGCCCAATGTGATGGCGCTTGGGCCCCAGCACGGTATCCCGGTCATCCCCGGCGCCTACACTCCCACCGAGATCCTGGCTGCTCTGGCCATGGGCGCGCAGGTGGTGAAGCTGTTCCCGGCCGAACTCGGGGGCCCCGGGTACCTGCGCGCGCTGCGCGGCCCGCTGCCCTCGCTCCGGGCGTTTCCCACCGGCGGGGTGAGCGCGGATAACGTCGGCGAGTGGCTTGCGGCAGGTGCGGTGGCGGTGGGGGTGGGTTCGGTTCTCATCCGCGACGCCGCAGCCACCGGAGACTACGAAGGACTACGGCGTCGTGCCCGGGAGTTGATGGAGGCGGTCAGGGCGGCCCGGGGCACCGGGCGCTAAGCAGGGCAGGGAGCCGCCGCCGGTCGCGCGAAGTCCGGTGTGACCCGAGACAGGTGCACGAGGAGGCAGGGCGATGGCGTGGAGTCAGACGATGGAAGCATACGATCTTCTGGATTCGGCGCATGCCAGCGGCGAGCGCGTGGCCGAGGCGATCCGCAAACGCGGTGCGGAGTGTCAGGTGGTCAAAGTAGCCGGTGAGAAGGGCTCTACTGATTTTGTCCGCATCGTCTTCCCGGGAACTAGGGGACGCAGCGCCGGTGGGGACGCCAGGACGCTGGGCATCATCGGCAGGCTCGGCGGCATCGGCGCCCGCCCCGATCGGATCGGCCTCGTCTCGGACGCCGACGGCGCCATCACCGCGGTTGCCTGCGCGCTGAAGCTGGCAGAGATGCGCCGCGAGGGAGACCCGTTGCCCGGGGACGTCATTGTTGCTACCCATATCTGCCCACGCGCGGTGATAATGCAGATCGCGCCGGTGGCAATGATGAACTCGCCTGTGGACATCGCCACAATGAACGCGCACGAGGTGGATCCGGCGATGGAGGCGATCCTGTCCGTTGACACGACGCGGGGCAACCGGGTCATCAACCACAAGGGCATCGCCATCACGCTGCCGGTCAAGGAGGGGTACATCCTGCGGGCCGGCGAGAGCCTGCTCGATATCTACCAGTGGGTGACAGGCCTGGCGCCGGTGATCGTGCCCCTGGCCACCCAGGACATCACGCCCTACGGCACCGGGCTCCGGCACATTAACAGCATCGTTCAGCCCTCGACCGCGACGGCCGCGCCGGTCGTGGGAGTGGCCCTTACCGCAGAGGTGGCCGTTCCCGGCGCGGCCTCGGGCGCGAGCCAGTCCACCGACATCGAGACCGCGGTGCGGTTCTGCCTGGAGGTCGCCAAGGCCTACGGCGAAGGCGGCTGCGAATTCTACGACCGCAAGGAGTTCAACGAGCTGGTCGCACGATATGGTCCAATGCGTCATCTTCAGACGCTGGGTCAGGAGCCCCGGGCTTGAGCCGTCTGGCGCTGACCGCCGCGCACGTCGAGGCCGCGGTCCTGGGCGGCGCGGTCCTGGGTGGCGGCGGAGGTGGATGGATCGCTGAAGGCCTCGCACGCGGCCGCCTGGCAGTGGCCCTGGGCACGGTAGATCTTGTCTCGGTTGATGACCTCCCGCCCGATTCCATGATCGCCACCGCGGCGTTGGTCGGCGCGCCCTCGCCCAAGGAGCAGTTCGTGCGGCCCGTGGACTTCATCCGGGCCATGAGGCTGCTTGCGGAGCGCGCTGGGGTCAGTCTGGGCGGAATCATCGCCAACGAGAACGGCGGTGGGGCTACGGTCAACGGCTGGTTGCAGGCGGCCGCGTTGGGCCTTCCGGTCGTGGACGCGCCGTGCAACGGCCGCGCCCACCCCACCGGTCTTATGGGTGCGATGGGGCTCCAGCGGGTGGAGGGGTACACATCC
>JAVHLI010000020.1 GCA_031082185.1 bacterium
GCCACCGAGAGGAGGATGAGCCATTTCCCTTGGTACAGCAGTTTAAGAACTGCCGCCAAGTCTAACGAGTCCCGGTCATCCTGTAGCGGCCGCATCGGTTTCTCCTTCCCGTCACCCAACCTCTATCATTCGGCATGTTCAGGCGAAATCCCCCCGGCTTGTGCACAATGCACGGGCAGGAAAATCCCCGGATGAGGGGAAAACCTGACGCTGGAGGCGGCGCTGGACGGAGGTGCGAAAGCTGGACCAGGCCCCGGTGAGCGTTGTCATACCATGCTATCGCAGCGCCCGTACGATCGAGCGGGCCATCGAGTCGGTGGCGGCCCAGACGTGGCCTCCGGCTGAAGTCATTGCGGTGGATGATGCCAGTGATGACCGCACTCCCGATCTCCTGGAGCTGCTGGTGGCCAGATACCCCTGGTTGAAGACCATCAGGTTGGAGCACAACCAGGGACCGGCAAGCGCTCGCAACGCCGGGTGGGACGCGGCAACCCAGAGGTTCCTGGCCTTCCTGGATGCGGACGACGCCTGGCACCCTCAGAAGCTGGAGGTTCAGGCCACCTGGATGAAGGACCACCCGGAGTTCGTGATCACCGGGCATGGATCCCGTAAGGTGACTGATTGGCCCCAGGCGGGCCCGGCAGTCTCCAGTCCCAGCCCTGTCATCACCCTGACGCCGGCCGCCATGCTGCGGTCTAACCAGTTGTCGACTCGAACGGTCATGGTGCGAAGGGACATCTCCCTAAGGTTCTGCCCTGGCAAGCGGTATGCGGAAGACTATCTGCTGTGGCTTCAGATCTTGCTGGAAGGCCACCCGGGCGCTCGGCTGGACTGCGACCTGGCCTACTCCTTCAAGAGCCCCTTCGGAGATGCGGGCTTGAGCGCCCACTTGCTGAGGTTCGAGATGGGAGAGATTGACGCGTACGTCCGCCTGGCCCGCCAGCGGCACATCTCCTGGCGGCTCCTGGCGATCCTGGTGCCGTACTCCGCGGCCAAGTACGTGCGGAGACTGGCGCTGTCGCTCGTGCGGCGATGATGGGGAGGGACTGGTGGGAGCGCCACAGGCTCTGGTTGGTTGGACTCGTGGTTGTGCTCCTACCGTTCCAGTTCCGGACCGCTCTGCCCTTCCGTCTGGCTCCGGCCGATCTGGTCCTCGCCTGCTGTTTGGCGCTGGGCTTCCGGCACCTCCGATTTCCCCCCTCGGCGTGGTCACCCTGGCATCGGGGACTGCCGCTGGTCTTCGGCATGGGATTGGTTGTCGCTCTGATGCGTACCGGTGAGGTGATACCCTACGCCCTCTGGCAGAAAGGTGCGGGGCTACTCGTCCTACTGGCACTGTATGCCGTGGTGGTCGACGTGGCGGTCGACTGGGCAACGGTCCGCCGTCTCCTGCTGTTGTTCGTACTCGGCACTGTGTTTGCGAATCTCGTGGCCATGACGGGGTTTCTGGCGAGCCTTGCCGGCGGCTTGGGGAATCGCCGTCTGGCCGGGTTCCTCGTTGATCCCAACGCGCATGGAAGCCTTCTGGTCGTAGCGCTCAGCATTCAGCTTCTGACCTGGCTCTCCTCTCGGCGGTTGGTCCGGGGAGTGCCCGGGGTCCTCTGCATGGTCACTCTCGGTGCGGGTCTTCTCCTGACCATCTCCCGATCCGCATGGGCCGGGGCGTTGGTGGCCGTGGCGGTCGGGGCCATCATCGACCCAAGGCTTCTCCTCATCGCCGGGTTGATCGCGTCTCCGGCCGCCCTGGCGTTAGCCTGTACGCCCGGATACCTGCAACTGGTCATGGCCCGCCTGCCGTTGATCCTCGATAGAGTGGAGATCGTGGAAGAGGCTGCGGCTCAGATCGC
Source organism: bacterium (assembly GCA_031082185.1). Classification (NCBI taxonomy): domain Bacteria; species bacterium. The sequence continues at coordinate 1,848 of JAVHLI010000020.1, forward strand.
CCTGAACCCGATGTTTGGGGCGGGCCTGGGGGTCTTCCACGCCACCTCCCGGGTTGGCAAGATCGTCCACAACACCTTACTCTGGAGTTTAACCGAGTTCGGGCTGATCGGGTTGGCTGTCTTCTGTGGCTTCCTGGGATGGTTTGTTGTCGCCGCCCTCCGGGCCGCCAAGAGGGCGCCCGGGGCTGAACGCGAGCTTGTTCTAGCCATGGCCGCCGCCCATCTGGCGATGCTCGCCGTGTCCATGGGCATCGAAGCCCTATACCAGCGGCATTGGTGGCTCGTGATGGCTCTCATTGGCGCCAGTCACACGCTCGCCAGCTCACCCCGGGCGGCGCCCGGTGGCTCGAGCCCTCCAAGCTGACCTGCCTGGCCCAGCCCCCCGCTTGGCCGGCCGCGCCCGACGCCGCGGGCAGGAGTTGTCGCGAGGGTGCAGAACAAGAAGTGCTTGCCTGGTACAGTCCTCGCTCCTGGCGAGACCAACCATGTGGGGGCAGTCGTGCTGAACTTGGAGGGGCAACTCTTCCCGCCCGGCTCCGGTCATGAGGCCCACCGGTGCGGTACATGACGGCAAGGCAAGGATCGGCCCAACGAATGGTGGAGGCCACCTTGGCCGTGTTTGTGCTATCGGCCCTGGTCAAGGTGATCGCCCTCGGCCGGGATCTTGCTCTGGCAGCATACTTCGGCGCCGGTCCCGCCACCGACGCCTACATGGTTGCCACCGTGATCCCCTTCCACCTGTGGTTGCCCGCAGCAGGCATCGTGGTGCTGGCATTCGTACCGGTGTTCTCGTCCCAACTTGCCACCGACGGGCGTCGACGGGCCTGGAAGACGTTCTCCGGGGTGCTCAGCTTGCTAACGGTGACGGCGGCGCTGGCCGCCCTGGCCGGGTTCGTCTGGGCGCCGCGGTTGGTCGCAGCCATGGCACCCGGCTTGGATCCACCTACTCTGGCCCTAGCCGCCTCGCTGGCCCGGGTCATGCTGCCGGCCATGGTCGGGTTTTCGCTCTACGCCGTGGTCGCCGCGGCTCTCAACGCGCACGGCCGGTTCGCCGTTGCCGCCGGAGCCCCGGTTCTCCTGAATCTGGCCATGGTTGCCGCCATTCTCTTGTTCGCTTCCCGCTACGGGATCGTGGCCGTCGGCGTGGGCTGTGTTGTCGGCGCTGGTCTTCAGTCTGTCTTCTGCCTTCCTTCCCTGCTCGCTGTCAAGGCCGCTTACAGCTGGCGGGTGGGGTTCGCCGACCCTGGCTTGAGGAAGGTGGGCCGATTGCTCTGGCCTCTGGCGGCCGCACTGCTCCTTGGCCAGGCGTCGGTTCTAGTGGAGCGGTACCTGGCTTCTTGGCTGGCCGTGGGGAGCATAAGCGCGCTGGCCTATGCCACAAAGGTGGCCGGCCTGCCGCAGATGCTGGTGGCCACGGCGGTGGCCACGGTTGTGTTTCCCTCGCTGGCGCGCTACGCCTCCCGCAACGAGGACGACCGTTTTCGGCGCACCCTGGCGCAGGCCTTGCGGGTGTCCCTCCTTGTCCTCGTACCTGCCGCCGTCGGCCTGGTTATCCTGGGGCAACCGGTGGTCCGCATGCTGTTGCAGCGGGGAGCATTCGACGTCCGGGCGACTCAGCTGACGGCATCGGCCCTAGTCTTCTACGCTCCAGGGATGGTGGCCGCCGGAGCTGCCGGGATCCTGGTCCGTGGTTCGTATGCCGTGCAGGATATGATCAGCCCTCTCGGCGTGGCGGCGCTGGCCCTGGTAGCACATGTCGCTGCCGCGTTTTCACTGGTGGGCCCCATGGGGCATGCCGGTCTGGCCATCGCCACCTCGCTCGGCAGTTGGGTGCACTTCTTGGCTCTCTATGTCCTTCTCAGGACCAGGGGATTGCTGACACCCTTATCGCTTCGGGAATGGGTGCGGCCCGCCATGGCCGTCGCGGGCATGGCCGTGGTGACCCTGGCGGTGGTGGGCCTGACCGGAGGCGGGCTTGCCGGTACGGCGGCTGCCATCGGCGCAGGCAGCACTGTCTACCTGGCCGGCCTGGTACGACTGGGTGTGCCTGAGGCCCGGGACGCGCTGGCGATGGCCCGGGCTGGCCTCCGGGAGCGGCTGGGGGTCAGGCGGTGACTGACCGCCTTCCGGATGCTGCGGACCCAGGCAGGTGTGGAGGAAACCCGCGTTTCCCCGCCGACCGCGAGCTCACGGTGGTGAGGGTGACATGCCGCTGCAGGCCTGAAGTTGGGCTGCGGCCAAACGGGCCGGGTCGAGGAGTGTACTACTCTCCGCGATCTGCGCGGAATGCTGCTACCGTCTGGGCCAACCCTTCCTCCAGGCTAAAGCGGCTGGACCACCCAAGTTCACGTTCGGACCGCGATGGGTCGAGCACGCTGTACCTCAAGTCCCCGGGTCGGGGTGGCCCGTAGGTCGCCGGCCGGTCGAAGTTGCAGAGCCGGGCCAGGGCCGAGTAGAGTTCGTTGACGGTTGTGCCCCGGCCGGTGCCTATGTTGTAGCTGCCATGACCGGCGTGGCCAACCGAGACCATCACAGCCTCCACCACGTCCGCCACATACACGTAGTCACGGACGCACCGGCCGTCGCCAAAGATAACCGGCTGTTGGCCGGTGAGCATGCGGTGGGAGAAGATGGCCACCACCCCGGCTTCGCCGGCCGGGTCTTGCCGGGGGCCGTAGATGTTGGCCAGTCTCAGAGACACGTAGCTGAGACCATGTTCGGCCTGGAAGTGCCTGAGGTACAACTCCCCCGCCAGCTTGGTAATGCCGTAGGGGGAGATGGGGAGCAGCGGGAGATCCTCGGTGGCGGGTTCCTTGGTCTCGCCGTAGGCGGTGCCACCGGAGGCTGTGAACACAACCTTGCGCACCCGTGCCTGGACGCAGGCCCTCAGCAGGTTGATGGTTCCCAGGGCGTTTGTGGTCGCGTCGGCAATGGGATCCGCGACCGATCGGGAAACCGAGGCCTGAGCCGCCAGGTGAACTACCAGTTCCGGGTGGCGGTCGCGGACGAGGGAAAGGAAGTCGGCGGAGGCGATGTCGAGGCGGTGGAGATCAACTCCGGGTGGGAGGTTCTCGGCCCGACCGGTGGACAAGTCGTCAACCACGGTGACCAGGCAGCCCCTGGCGAGGAGGGCATCCACTACGTGGCTGCCGATGAAACCGGCGCCACCGGTGACGAGGACCCGTCGCTGGGCCAGAGAGGAGGCCATGTCAGGACCCTGCCCGGCGGGCGCGGGACCGCCGGGTTCCGGCTCGAACGGCTCTGACAAGGTCATCGCGATACTCTTCCCGCTGGAGACCAAGCTCCACGTTGGCCCGGAGGTAGTCCCGCTTGTTCCCCACGTCGTAGCGCGTACCCGTGAACACCTGGGCGAACAGGGGACGCGTCGCCATCAGAACGCGGAGGGCGTCGGTGAGTTGGATCTCTCCCTTTGCGCCTGGGGGGGTCTGGTCGAGCACTGTGAGAATGTCCGGGTGCACCACGTAGCGGCCAACAATGGCCAGGTCGGAGGGCGCGGCTCCGGGTTCCGGCTTTTCCACCAGTTCGGACAGCCTCAGCAGGCCTGGAGTCACCTCTTGACCGCCCACTATCCCATAGCGGTTGACCGCGGTCCAGGGCACCGGCTGCACGCTGAGTACTCCACCATGGGAGCGGTCGAAAACGTCCAGCAACTGCTGAAGGCAGGGCCGGTCATCGACGAAGATCTCGTCTGGCAGTAGAACGGCAAAGGGCTCGTCCGCCAAGTGACCCGCTGCGCACCCCACGGCGTGGCCGAGGCCGCGAGGTCTTTCCTGAATCGGGAACGCGAATCGCACACCTTCGTACCGGCGGGAGAGGTGTTCCTGGATCTGCAGCTTACCTGAACCGATAACGACGATGATCTCGGTGATGCCGGAAGCGACAGCCTCGTCCACGGCGTACTCAATCATCGGCTTGTCGACGAGGGGTAGCATCTCCTTTGGTATGGCCGTGGTCGCTGGCAGCATGCGGGTACCCTGGCCGGCGGCCGGGATGACCGCCTGTTGGACCTTGATCCCCGGCATATTGACCCCCGATCCCCGTCCCCCATGTCCAGCGGAAACGCCAATAACAGTTCTCCGACCAGGCCCCGCATTCCTGTCAGAAGACACCCCCGGGGGTCAGATCCCGAGAGAGCTCGATGCCCGCTCCTCTCGGCGGCGGAGAACACCTCTGGTCTTCCTCAGCAGCAGCAAGGCCTTGGCGGTCTGAAGCACGATCTTGAGGTCCTGAAGGTGACTGTGGTTGAGGATGTAGTAGATGTCGAAGAGCAGCTTGTCCTCAGGCGCGGTATCATAGTTGCCCATCACCTGCGCAAGGCCGGTCAGACCAGGTTTCACAAGGAACCGGAACCCGTACCCGGGGATCTCGCGCTGCAGTTGCTCCACGAAGTACGGCCTCTCAGGTCTGGGTCCCACCACGCTCATGTCGCCCTTCAGAACATTCACCAGCTGCGGGATCTCATCGATGCGGAGTCTCCTGAGCACGGAACCGAAAGGCGTCACCCGCGCGTCGTTCTCCTCTGCGAGCGTCGGGCCGGTTTCCTCTTCAGCGTCCATGACCATCGTCCTGAACTTGTACAGGCGGAAGCGAACCATGCCTCGACCGAGTCTGACTTGTGAGTACACTACTGGACCAGGTCCGGAGAGCTTTATCCCCAGGGCGATGAATGGGAGCAGGGGAGCAGTCAAGACCAGGCCAAGCCCTGCCAGTACCAGGTCGGAGCATCGCTTGAGCGACCGGTCAAACGCCGCAAGGCCACTGGCTGGCAGGTGGAGAACCGGCGAATCGTGAATGCAGCTCAGCTGCATAGAACTGATCATCAGGTCGAGGGCCGTGGGGTACAGGTACAGGTCAGAGTCAGCCGACTGGTCCAGTGCAGCGGCAATGTCGTCACGGGATTGAAGCCCAAACGCCTCTGCCTGGGTCTCAGCCGATCTACCCGTTCCCGGTACCCGTGATCGTGACAGCCAAACGGCACTGGGAGCGCCGGTGAGCCTGCTCTTGGTAACGGCTCTCATGCCCCCCATGAGCATGACCTGGAGGGGGAAGCCGATGGCCAACACTCCTCGGGGAAAGGCTACTGCTCCAACATAGTAGGTCAGGCCGGCCGACAGGATGTTCGAGAGGGCCAATGCCAGTAGGACCCCGATCAACACCTCGGTCCGGTCTCCGTTGGCGGGAGTATACAGGTCCATCAAGCCGAGAGCCAGCAACGTTACAACGGTCACAAGAGGTGCCATGAGCAGGAACGACTCGAAATTGCGGGCAGGTATGGCGCCACCGAACCGGATCAGGAAGGCCGTCACGTAGGCCAGGTTAACGAAGAAGACATCGCCCAGAATCCACGAGAATCTTAGCGCCCTCGAGTTCATCCTGCCCTCAAGCCCCTTGCCAACTTGGACTGCTGATGAATCTTTAGGACCAGCCAACTATTTCAACTTGGCCTGGTATGCCACCCACCTTCTCTGTCAGCGAGTAACAACCCTGCCTCCAATGTCAACTGGATTCGGGGTCGGCGGCTCCAAAGTGACAGGCAACACACCTAATTCTCCGTCGGCAAAGTCAATCCCTTCATAGAACTGACAGATTATGGGTCACCGTGCCCTGGGGGCAGGACATCCGGCACAGCCGACGAAGCTGGTGACCTAGACGTCCTCGTAGCCACAGGAGGGATCTCCAGGGTGTTCGCCGTGATCATGGCCGGTGGGCGGGGGGAACGATTCTGGCCCTATAGCAGGAGCGATCGTCCGAAGCAGTTGCTGGACCTTACGGGGCGCGGGAGTATGCTGTCCGAAACATGTCGCCGTACCTGTCGCCTCGCAAGCCCGTTGGACACCTACATCGCCACTACCGAGCCGCTCGCCACGCAGATCAGTGGGCATATCGGGGAGATCCCGAGTGCCAACGTTATCCTGGAACCGGCTGGCCGCAACACGGCTGCGGCGCTCGGTCTGGTTGCCCTGTACCTTGAGCGAAGGGACCCGGAAGGCATCATGGTCGCGCTTCCCGCCGACCACCACGTTGTCGACGAGGAGGGGTTTGCGAGTACCCTCGCCGAGGCCGTGGCCATCGCCAGACGGTCAGACCACATCGGTACCGTGGGCATACCCCCCACCCGACCGGAGACCGGTTACGGCTACATCGAACGCGATGACAGACCTCTATCTGGTTCTTCCGCTTACCCCGTCGTGCGCTTCACCGAGAAGCCCGACTTGGAGAAAGCGCAGGAGTACTTGGCCACGGGTCGGTTCCTGTGGAACAGTGGGATGTTCATCTGGAGGGTGTCCACGTTCCTGCGGCTTGTCGATTCCTTCTTGCCGGAGCTCTCGGCAAGTCTGAGGAGAATCCGAGGGGCACTTGGAACCCAGAAGGCCGGCGCGGTGATCCGGGAGGAGTACCAGGTGCTACCGAGTATCTCCGTGGACTACGGGATCATGGAACACGCACCGTCGGTCTTTGTCATCCCCGCCCGCTTTGGCTGGGATGACGTGGGGAGCTGGGGATCGCTTGAGAGAGTGTTGGCGGAGGATGGTGCGGGGAACGTCATATCCGGTAGTTTTGTGGGGCTTGACTCGAGCGGTCTCGTGGTCAAGGCTGAGAGTGCGCTTGTTGCCACCGTAGGTATCAGCGACCTGGTTATCGTGGAGAGCGGTGGTGCGATACTGGTCTGCGCCAAGGACAGGGTGCAGGACGTGCGCCAGCTGGTTGCGGAGCTCAGGCAACGGAAGCTTGATCGGTATCTCTGAGGGGTGTCAGGTCATGAAGGTTGTTGACAAGCCCTGGGGGCGGGAGATCTGGTGGGCGGTCACTGCCCGCTATGTCGGCAAGATCATCGAGGTTAAGGCTGGCCACAGGCTCAGCCTGCAGTATCACCAGATCAAACTGGAGAGTATGTACTGTGTGTCGGGTCAGGGGGCGGTACAGATAGGCAGCCAGTTTGTGGATGTGGGCCCTGGGTGGGCAGCGACCATTCTGCCTGGAACTCTACATCGGGTCACTGCGGTCACCGACTTAGTTCTTCACGAGGTCTCAACCCCGGAGGTCACAGACGTGGTCCGGCTCAACGACGATTACGACCGGATGCAGGATGCTTCGACGTGATTGGCCGCCGGGGTAACGAAGTAAGGAGTCTTGTTGCAGGTACAGGCTCAGCTCAGTGTTTCTCAACCGCACGACCGCAGACAACCTTGCACCTCACCGGTTTCAGTGAGGTGAAGACGCATGAACCCCCTGAGCACGTTCCTATAGCATCCGTCGGAGGCATTGAGCCGCCACCCGAGGATGGCCAACTCACAGACGCCAAAGAACGCGGGCGTACTTGTCCAGGACTCGCTTCTTCTCATAGTTCTCTTCGAAGCACCGTCGAGCTCTTTCCTTCATCTCCTGCATCTCGGCAGGACGCTCCATCCACCGTATCAGTGCACTGACCGTGCCTGTAACGTCGCCCTGGTCAACTCGGTAGCCACACCCGTGACGCTGGATGATCTGGGCAACCTCAGACCGTTCACCCACCAAACCCAGGATAGCCAGTCCCGCTGCGAGGTACCCATACAGCTTGCTGGGCTCCGACAGACCTTCCAGTCCCTTCTGCAGGGTTACCACTCCGATGTCTCCGACCGCAAGGGAGTAGGATAACACCACGTATGGCACGTGCGGCAGAAAGAGAACGTTTGTCAGCCCGCGTTGTTGAGCCAACGCCATCAGTTCTGCCTTCTTCCCGCCCTCACCTATGAAGACAAGGACCAACTTAGGAAACACTCGCAGCCGATCCGCCGCTTCGATCAGTGTCTCAAGATCGTGGGCCAGTCCAAGATTGCCTGAATACAGGACGACGATCCTTCCTTCAAGCCCGTGATCCCGCGCAAACCAGTTGTCGCGCTTCGCACGCGGGAATATGTGCGTGCCATCCGCCCAGTTGTGGATGATGTGGACTGGCAGACATCGCTTCCCGGCCTGCTTGAACACCTCTTCTCTGACACTGCTTCCCAGCACGATGACTGCTCCAGCTCGTCGGAAAGCCATCCCGTTGAGGAGTCTCCACACGCGAGTGAGAGGATTCCCCTCGCGGATGTAGGCAAGCTTGACTGCCACATCCGGGTACAGATCATGCACTATAATAGCGTATCGCCGACGCCTAGTCACATTACCAAGCCAGGCAACCCACGGCAGAAACGGTGGATTAGTGGTCGCTACGACGCTGCCATGATCTCGTCCAAATATCAGGCGCATTGCCACAGACGCCGAGAAGGTGATCCAGTTCAACGTGCGTCCCAACAGAAAGCTCTTGCGGAACTGCGTGGAGAAGAGTCGCCGGATCTGGACGCCACGGTGTTCCTCGCTCCCGACCAGTCGCTGGCTACCGTGGTACGTTGGTTGCCCCGCATACACGAGAACGCTGAATCCCCGTTCTCGGAGATCCATCGCTAGGTCCGTCAAGAGCTGTGAGGTGGCAGCACTCTCCGGGTAGAAGAACTGAGATAGCAGAATTATGTTACTCGCCGTCCTACTCACCTGCCATCTCTCGGAATTCGGCAGTCAGGTTTGACTTTCCCTGGGTACATCCCTGCTCTTCGAGCGGCTAGGAAAGCGGCTTCGCTGCTGCCTCCTCCCGGCCCAGGCCCGCCCGGCTTCAGTTCCGCAGCTCATCTCTGTTAGAGGATCACCGGCAGCTAACTCGCGATCGCGTCCGCAGAGAAGCGAGGAAGTCTTCTACCGAAGACCTTAGGAGGATCCCGCTGACAGCTCGTCCAGGATGCCACAGAGATGGGTGAGTGCGCTGTCGATGGGGTAATGGTGATTCCCCACGAATAGACCATCTCGGTCGATCTCCTGAGACACAACAAGGGGATGCGGGATTTCATGGTCGAGGTGTCGGATAACTGGGTTACAGGTAAAATCACCGGCTACAATAGGGCGAGACTCAATGCCTGCCGAATCAAGTCGCTCCACGACCTCGTTACGACGACCTGCCAATGAGCCTCGCAGGATTATGGCCAGACCGAACCAAGAACTGCTCCCTTCTTCTCTCTGAATACGTACGTCCCTTCGTTCACCCAGAAGTGTGGTGAAAACAGCGGCATTGCGGCGCCGCGCTTCAACCAGGCGTGGCAGCTTCTTGAGCTGTTCCCGACCGATTGCGCCCGAAATCTCAAGCGGGCGCACGTTATACCCGGGTAGCACAAACCGGAACTTCGCCATGAAGGTGTCGATATCCACTGCCAGGTGGCTATCGGGCGGCTGTTCGCGGGTCCAGCCGTGAGCGCGTAACGACAGCAGCGTATGGTAAAGACGCTTGTCATCTGTGAGTAGGACACCTCCCTCCATCGTTGATATGTGGTGGGAGAAGAATGTGCTCAATGTCCCACACAGCCCAAACGTGCCAGTGTAGCGACCATTCAGACGGGCTCCTAGGGACTCGCAGTTGTCCTCCAGAAGGACCAAGCCGTACCGATCGCATATTTCCAACAGGCGGCCGTAGGCGCACGGATTGCCCAAGAGGTTCACGGCGAAGATTCCTCGGACGTCGGGTGTTATCGCCTCCTCAAGAAGATCCGGATCGATATTCAGGGTCTCAGGATGGACGTCAACGAATCGCAGCCTCATACCGTACTGGCTCAACGGGAAGTAAGTAGTGCTCCAGGAAACGCCAGGAACGATGACCGTGTCGCCACGGCGGAGCAGCGCATCAGGATGGTACACCAGACCAGCCACAGCGAGCAGGTTCGCTGACGACCCGGAGTTCACCATGACGGCGTACTGCACTCCGAGCAGCGCCGAGAGTTCTTCCTCGAATGCTCTGACCTCGCGGCCCATCGTGTATTGCCTTGACACAATCACGCGCTGCATAGCACTGAACTCAGCTTCATCCCACGTCTCTGTTGCAAGCGGAAGCATCATAAAGCTACACGCTCCCTTCACTCCTAAAGTGATGAACAGTCTGGCGGATTCCTTCCTCGACTGAGGTACGGGGGGACCAGTTGAACAACTGGGCGGCCCGTGTTGATGCAAGTAGCTTGCGGTGCATGCCGATCGGCTTGCTGCGGTCATAGGTGAAACTGCCCTCAAAGCCCATTTGCCTTGCGACCATCCGGTAATACTCGTTCACCGTATAGTCCTTACCGTATCCAAGATTGAGGTACGGTGGAAGCTCGTCCATGCGAGACGCAATGCTTATGAGGAAACCAGCAAGATCATCGACAAACAAGAACTCGCGCCGAGCTTCACCGTCTCCCCAGATCTCCACGCTGTCACAACCGGTCTCCAAGGCTCGTTGTATCTTGCATATGGCGGCGGCAATCAGGTGACTTCGATCAGGTGAGAACTCGTCACCCGGACCAAATAGATTACATGGGATGATCGTACGATAGCAGTAGTCGCCCTCCCGGGAAATATACTCACAAAGCTTCGCTCCAACAAGCTTGCTCAATGCGTACCCCTCGTTGGTTGGCTCTAAAGGTGCAGCCAACAGGTCTTCTTCTCGCAGAAGATCGGGGTAGTCCTTAGGGTACATACAAGAACTGCCCACGTTAATAACTCTTGGGACGCCAACGTCACGTGCCATCTCAAGTACGTTCAGACTCAGCCGAAGGTTGTCTAGCAAGAAACCAGCAGGGTCCTCAATGTTTGCGGCAATACCACCTACCCGTGCCGCGCAATGGATCACCAAATCGAATCTGCTCTCCTGAAAGAGATGCCAAACCGCATCGCGATCACGCAGATCGACTTGTCTTCTCTGAGGCGCGATGATGTTCCACCCCAGGCCGGACCGAGATGCCGCGCGTCGCACCGCCTGACCTACCATTCCATGTCCCCCGGTCAACAACACGCGCAGCCTATCCGTGTCCAACCGCATATGCTCACGCCCCTTAAGCTGCCGCACCTTGGGATTTGTCTGCGGAGTCGACCGAACCGGTTCCATGGGTCCCTCGACGCAGAAGCCCGCCTGGCATTCCGGTTGTGATGCGCGACCCCATACCTGCTCCAAGGCTGCCGCTTGCCTGCGATGACAACAGAGCCAGAACCCATATATCAACTCACGAAGAACCCTCACCGACACCAGACGTGGCGCAGCGCAGGACGCTGTGCCACAAGGTGTCGAATGAGCCTGAGTCAAGCGGACTCCCCCTCATCTTACTACAAGTGGTACCTACTTGTCCCCTCCAGGGCGCTGTTCAGCACTCTACTCACGCCTGCGTCCCATTGGTGCCAGCCAGTGAACTTCTGTTCAAGAATTCTCTTGCCCTCACCTCGTGACTTCAGGCCAATCGCCTCCATATCGGCATCCACCATGATCTGGACCAGCTCTCTGAATGTCACCCTCGGTTGCCACCCGAGTCGTTCTCGGGCCTTGGTGGCATCAGCAAGAAGGTGTTCTACTTCGGTAGGGCGGAAATACCTGGGGTCGATTACCACATGTTGTTGCCAATCCAGATCGGCATAGGCGAAGGCGTGTTCCACGAACTCCTGCACAGAATGGGCCTCACTGGTACCCAACACGTAATCCTCTAAGCGCTCCTGTTGCAGCATGAGCCACATCGCTTCCACGTACTCGGGCGCATAACCCCAGTCACGCTTTGCCTTTAGGTTGCCAAGATACAGCTTCGTTTGTCTGCCGGCCACTATCCTCGCTAGTGCCCGCGTGATCTTGCGGGTCACAAATGTTTCGCCCCTCCTGGGGGATTCGTGGTTAAAGAGAATTCCGTTGCACGCACGAAGACCATAGCCCTCGCGGTAGTTGACTGTCATCCAGAAAGCATAGACCTTGGCGCAAGCGTAGGGGCTACGGGGGTGGAAGGAGGAGCTTTCGTTCTGCGGAGGCTGAGTAGAACCGAACATCTCCGAGGAGCTCGCCTGGTAGAAGCGAGTTTTGACACCGCTGCGGCGGACGGCCTCGAGGAGCCGCGTCGTACCTATAGCGGTAACATCGCCTGTGTACTCCGGCAGGTCGAAGCTGACCCTGACATGGCTCTGAGCACCGAGGTGGTATATCTCGTCCGGCTTTATGCTGTAGACAAGGTGCAAGACCTGCTCTCCGTTGGCCAAATCCCCAAAGTGCAGGAACAACCTTGCGCCAGCTTCGTGAGGATCCTGGTGGATGTGATCTATGCGGCTGGTGTTGAACGTGCTGGTCGGCCGAATTAGCCCGTGTACCTCGTAGCCCTGGGCCAACAGGAACTCGGCGAGGTAAGACCCATCCTGCCCAGTGATACCTGTAACCAAAGCCCTTTGCATCCTTGACCTCCTCTGCCCAGCGGTGCCCTTGGATTCTCAGCACACGGCAGGGCGCGATTTCGACGGACTCCTCTTGCCGCATCAGCGCCAAGTCCGAAGCTTGCTGACAGCGCCGTACAGTCAGGTCGGTTGCAGTTCTGTCCCCATTGAGGCAGACTTCCCCACGTCCGTAGGCTCCTGCGATCCATATAGTGTCATCTCGATGCCATCCGCACACACTGCTATCAGGATCTCTGCTATTCTCTCTCCCGCACCCCGTGTTGGATCGAAATAGTAATACTTGCGTAGCCAGTTCTCGTAGAGCTTATGGTCCGCTTCCCAGTCTGGGGAGACCAGTTCTCGAAGCGCACATGCTAGCTCATCGCGTGACCTGACAGGCCTAGCGACCTCGAGGAGCTGCTGAGTCACTTCCGCCTCGAACTCGCCATGCGTAACGTACGGCCATACCAAGAGAGGTTTGCGTACGGCCACTGCCAAGCCCAACGCCGTTGATGTGTGGCCAAGAACGACGTCGCTATAGAGGATGCTATCCGCCAAACTGTCTGTCCCCGCAAAGAAGCATGAGTGATGAGCCAGAGAGTCGAACGCTCGCCCAGAACTCCGTGGATGAGCCTTGGCCAGCAGGTTAAAACCATGAGAACTAGCCTCCTGTGCCAAGTCTCTCAGGAACGCCTGAAACCGCCTTCTGCTCACGAATCCGTCCTCCACCAGCGGTTGAGCAATGTAGGTCAAGGTGGGTCTTGATGGATCCAGGCCCCTTGCGAGAAGCCATGACTGCCGGCGCAACTTGTGAGACGGGCTACTGAGAGCAACTAGCATCTCGTCGGAATCGACAGCACCGACAACAAGAACCTGAGACGGGCTATAACCGTTTAGAACCTGTAGTTTCTGAGAATGAAACTCCCCGTGGACCAGCGCGAGATCTGCACGAACTTCGTCCATAGGCTGAGGTGGTGCGAAGCCGTAGTTCCTGCAGAAGCTTCCTAGAACGAAGGTCAAGAAGGAAGGTCGCAAGAAGAAGATAGGGTCCTCGACTACTACTGCTCTGAAGTACATTGGGCCGAAATGCAGCACATACCTCCTTAGTCTTTTGGCCTGTGCTCTGAGTCTCATCTGGGCAGACGCTTTCTGACCTGCAAACGAGATCAGTCCATGCTGAAGGAAGACTGTGCGGATTCCCAGTGCCCGGCAGACCCGGATGACAGCCCTTCCGAAGAGGAAAGATTGGTCCAATGTAACCACAACTTGAGGGCGAAACCCCCCGATTACAGCCCGAAGACTGTGTGGGTGGCTGAACTGAGCAATATCGTAGGAGTCGAGTCCTTCAGTTGATCGACAACCTGCGTTTGAGGATCTTCCGGTGGTGAATTGCTCGGCATGCATTGCCTTCATGATGATGTGTGGTGCCCTGCTCCGTATTGCCCTGTATACTGGTAGGGCGCTGTTCACCAATAGCGCTTCTGACCAAGGCGCAATGAAAAGAACGTCACAGGTTCCAGGCGCGTTCCGGCGGTCCAGACCTGACATCCCCTTCCGTTAACCCAAGCCCACGCTCCTTCAAAGGAGTGTTCTCCTGGCCGGCCGGAGAAGAGCTGTCCGCAGGCCATAGAGGCCTGTATGTGCTCGACCGACGGGACAAAGATAGGAACAATCCCTCATAGAGAGAAGCGACACGAGTCCAAGACAATCCTTCGACTGCCTGCCGGGTGACGGCCCTATCAAAGCACGTATTCAGCGCCCTGATCACGGCTTGCCTAATGGCAGGCGCAGAGACATCGGGATATACGATCGCGTTCCTCCCATCCAAGACAAAGCCCTCCCCGATGATGTCGCACCTCTTGGGAAGAACTATCGGCGTCCCGCAGGCGAGACTCTCGGTCATGACCATACCAAAACCCTCTGAAGAACTCGCAGATAAATGGTAGTCAGCTGCATTATAATAGCGGACTAGTCGTTCCACAGGCACATGTTCTTGGACGTGCACCTCAAGAGGCTGTGGTTTCTGGCTTACCAAGAGACGAGTAGTTCCCTTGCCTACAAATACGCAGCAGATTGTGCTCTGAACATCCGCGGGAAGTCCTGCCAGGCTGCGTAGGATTAGCTCTTGACCCTTATGGGGTGACAACGACCCGGCTGTCAAGAAGATGGTCTTGTCAATGGGTAACCTCAGCTCAGTTCGGCACTCCATCCGATCCATCAAGACGAAGACATCAGTGTCCAGACCGTTGGGTATTACTCGAGCCACGTGTTTTGGGGTCCAATCGTATCCGGAAACCAACTGGTCCCTTGTCCCCGTAGTGACAAACACGAAGTGCTGTCCCACCTGGAGAGCATCTCGCTCAATGGCATGGCACGCCCGAGGCAGATTCTTATCGAATCCAATAACCCCATGCATAGTTGTTACCCAGGACCTCTGCCTGGCCCCCGGAACTCGCGAAAGCAGCACAGTGCGATCAGCACCATGAATGTGCAGAATGCTAGGACCGTGGTGTTGTATCGTGGCCGCGTAGAGGAGGAGATGTGCAAATACCCGGATGGGATTCCTCTCATACCGGTATCGAAGGCAGTACTCTACTGCTCGGAGAGCAAGCCGTAGAGCAAGCGCGGGGTTCCGAGCGCCGAAAAAAAGCAGCCCCTGAATGGACCACCCCACTGCCTGAATCCCCGACTGTAACTCAAGAACCGATGTGGGCGGGCTGCTGACATCGGTGCAGCACAACAAGTACTCGAGCTTCCGAGGCGTTCGATTCAGCTCCTTGGCAACGGCATACGCTGCATAGCCCAACCCACTGGTCTGCTTTCCGCCCGCTTCGAGTGGCAGGTGAGCAAATCCCAGCACAGTTACTGTATCTGTTGCGGCCATCGCGACCTCCACTGTCGGCCTGGTTCACTCTCAGAGCAGACGCCAAGAACTGAGGGCGCCCCGGACGCCGTGAATTTGCTTCATTCTCCTTCGACCCCCCCTGATCCCTCCCTGTTGTCGCATCCCTGTCTCTTCGTGAACAGGGTTAGTCCATCGAGATCTGGGCAACTCGCCCACGCAGTGGTATCCTGTTCTTAGGACAGGCTCTCTAGGGCAGCTCGGTGCTTGACCGTGAAGGCACCAAAGTGCTTCCTAGTTAGCTCATAGCGCGGACCCGAGCGAGCTTGTCGTTGCACGGAGTGCCTTGATCAGTAGGGGCATTTGAGTGCTACAGTGTGGCGCAGGTCTAGACCGGAGTGACCGGCTTGCCGGCACAGAAGAAGGAGGCGTCCTTTTCGAACCCCACCGGTAGTGCTATGGCAACTAGCTTCATGGCTGGACTGGTCGCCTAGGTCGCGTATGCATTGGGGGGTAAGACGGAATGAAGAGGATTGATATCTGTGGTCGCTCCATAGGAGACGGCTTTCCTCCGCTAGTCATCGCTGAGATAGGCATCAACCATGAGGGTGACGTCAAGAGAGCAATTAGGATGATCGATGATGCCGCGGCTGTGGGTTGCGAATGTGTCAAGTTTCAGACGCACATTGTTGAGGACGAGATGATCCCCAATACGGTCACCCCAGCCAACGCGAATGAGACTATCTGGGAGATCATGAAGAGATGTGCGCTTAGCGAAGCAGATGAACGGATGCTCAAGAACTACACAGAGTCCAAAGGCATGATCTTCCTCAGTACTCCTTTTTCTCGTGCGGCGGCCCTCCGCCTCCACTCTCTGAATGTTGGCGCCTTCAAGATCGGATCTGGGGAGTGTAATAACTATCCTCTTGTAGATGTCATCGCTGGCCTTGGAAGACCAATAATCCTGAGCACGGGCATGAATGACATCCCCAGCATTGAGAAAGCCGTTGCCATACTCCGACAGCACAAAGTGCCATATTCCCTTATGCACTGTACCAGCGTTTATCCAACACCCTACGAAGAGGTGCGCTTGGGCGCTCTGGCGGAATTGGGTAGCGGATTCCCTGACGCAGTGATTGGCTTCTCTGACCATTCGATGGGTATTTATCCTTCACTGGCAGCCATTGCGTTGGGCGCGCATGTAGTTGAGAAGCATTTCACCTCAACTAAAGACTGGCCAGGCCCAGATATACCTATGTCGATTCTTCCTGATGAGCTGGCCCAGCTCATTGATGGAAGCAGGGTCATCTTCCGATGCAATGGCGGTAGGAAAGGCGTTCTTGATGCTGAAGCCGCGACCATTGAGTTCGCTTATGCCTGCGTTGTAGCGATAGCGGACATTGCTCCTGGGGACTTCCTGACTAGAGCCAATATCTGGGTGAAGAGGCCCGGCACAGGCGAAATCAAAGCAGAACATTATAGTGATGTCCTGGGGCGACGGGCGGTGAGAAGAATAGACAAAAACGAACAGATTAGGTGGGGGGACACTCTTGAATAGGCGTAGAGTGCTCTTTGTGTCAGGAACGCGCGCCGATTTCGGAAAGCTCAAGCCCTTGATTAGATCAGTGGACGAGTCAACCATTGTGGAGTACGCGCTGTTCGTGACGGGCATGCACACTCTGTCGCGATACGGGAACACCATACAAGAGGTGTACAAGGAGGGTTTCAGAAACGTTCATGCCTTCATCAACCAGACTGATGGTGAGGCCATGGACTTGGTTCTAGCGAATACGGTGCAGGGGTTGGGACGGTACGTTCATGAGCATGCACCAGACATGATAGTGGTCCACGGAGACAGGATCGAAACTCTCGCAGCAGCTATTGTAGGAACCTTGAACAACACTCTAGTGGGCCACATTGAGGGAGGAGAGCTCTCGGGCACGGTGGACGGGATAATCCGCCATGCCGTGTCCAAACTTGCCCACATCCATTTCGTATCCAATAGCGAAGCAGCTGCGCGGCTGGTTCAACTGGGCGAAGGCCCCTCGTGTGTGTACGTGATTGGATCACCCGATATTGATATCATGTTGTCGGACAAGCTCCCCGGGCTCAATGAGGCGAAGTCCCGCTACGGGATCACCTTTATGGACTATGGGATTGTGGTGTTTCATCCAGTAACAACTGAACGTGATCAGATAGCAACACAAGCGGATGTGATGGTCGAGGCCTTACTGGAAAGCCACAAGAACTACATCGTAGTGTATCCGAACAATGACCCTGGCGCAGATCGGATTATTGCTGCTTACGACAGACTTATCGGGAATCCCCGATTTAGACTCTTCCCGTCTATACGGTTTGAGTACTACCTGACACTACTCAAGCATGCCAGTTTCATCATAGGAAACTCGAGTTCTGGTATCCACGAAGCGCCTGTCTATGGTCGCTACACGATTAACTTGGGTAGTCGACAAGACGATAGATTTCCACACGCTTCCATCTTGAATGTTGGGTTCTCGAAAGAGGAGATAGCAAGAACTATCCGGGGAATAGACCACAAGCCGAGACTCTCTCCCTGCTATCATTTCGGCTCAGGTGACAGCGCGATCCGTTTCAGGAGTGTTATTGAGCAGGAGGCCATTTGGCGAACTCCTCGACAGAAAAAATTCTATGACTTGGACATGAAACAGGACGTAGGAGGTGGCGTATTATCTACGCCATAATACCCGCTCGAGGGGGTTCAAAAGGCGTTCATAGAAAGAACGCTCGACTTCTAGGAAGGGAACCGCTGATTGCCCACACGATCAGGGCTGCTCGAGAGTGCCCTCATGTTCAGCGGTGTATCGTGAGCACAGAGGATCCTGAAATCAGCTCGATAAGTGAAGCTTGGGGTGCAGACGTGATTGAGCGACCTCCCCACCTGTCTGGGGATCTCGTTCGGACAGAAGAGGTCTTGGTCCATTGCCTAGGTGTAATTGATAGGGTGGAGGGGGGGGTGCCTCAGTACGCCGTCTTGCTTCAGCCCACCTCACCACTCCGCACCTCGGGTCATCTGACTGAGTGTATCGAGAGATTCCTGGCAACTGCAGCCCGCTCTGCGATCGGCGTAACCGATGTTGAGCATCACCCCTATAGGACCTTCACCTACGATCAGGGTGAAATCACCCCTCTCTTTGGCAAAGATGTACTGACTCAACCACGCCAAGTACTGCCCAGAGTGGTAAGGCACAATGGTTCCATCTACCTCTTTGATTCCCTCGAGTTCCTTCGACAGAAGACCTTGTTTCTGAAGCCCTGTGTACCCTTTATGATGTCGCAAGAAGACAGCATTGACATTGACACCGAATATGACTTTCTCCTGGCAGAACTGATTCTTGCCCAGAGAAGTCGGTTCCCTCAGCCAAGACAAAGCACTTGATTGAACAGCCAAGATTAACTTCTCGGCTGGCAGCTTAGTGGCACTCTCCGGGCACTTGGGGCCGTGCTGTAGCCGCATCGACGATTGACCGCAGCTGCTGGAGCCTTTGCTGGGCAGTATGCTCCCTTGTTACGTACTCATAATTGCGTGCAGCAATTCCGTTTCTGTACTCCCTGTCCAGGATCAGCTTATCACAGATCCCTGCAAATTCCTCATAGGTTCTGGGAACCAGCGTGAAGTCGTCTGGGAAACGATCCGAGTACTCGGGACCTGTTGGCGTGAATCCCACGGGCACCGCTCCACAAGATGCCGCCTCGAGATATCTGTGGGTCAACGGGCTTACTGACCCTGTGCGTAGAGGGTTGGTTCTGTCTGGAGGTGAGACCAGCGCGATCCGAGTCTGGCGCAACACAGCGAGTAGGGTATCGTAGGAAAGCTGCCACCGCTTGGACTCCCACGGAAGCCTGTCGAAGTAGTATATGCCTTGGTGGTTTCTTCTCTCGTACAGATAACTCCTCAGACTATCTTTGGCGTACTTGAGGCACCAGGTGTGCAAAGTTGCATCCCTTCGACCCACCTGGATGATGTCATACTGCCTTTCAGGGGTAGGGCGAATGGGGTCTGAGATGAAGACAGGGAACAGATAGATCTTCGCCAATGATGATCTTGGCACGGCTCTTTCCAGGTGGTAGAGCGAATGACCAAAAGCGACAAGGAGCACGTCGATGCTTGGGATCATCTGCGCCACCCGATCTATCCGTGATTCCCAAGCGTCGATCACATAGACCATAATCAGCCCACCGTGACTCCTGTGCGAGCCCACCAAGTCGAGATCCGAGGTGTTGAGGCAGAAGTAGAGAACATCGCTCTCAGTTGACCGAGATAGCAGTGACTGCAAAGTTCTGTACACGGTGTCTGCCACCCGACCAGCGATCACGGTCTTCTTGAGCCTCGGGTGCCTCAACACCCGAGCCAGAAGCGACTCCACTTTTCGGATAGTCACGATCCTTGAATTACCAGCGGCTGAATTGAGAGCATCCTCACATTGCTCAATAACGCTGTGGCTTGGGGAAGATGCTACTTCACGAAAGGACACTATCGTCAGCGCCCGGCTACTGGGCGCTGTCTGTAGCTTCTCAGTCATTGCACACACTCCCCCTGGTTGCAGCTTCAGTAGCAGCCGGCCCGGGACGACTCGGGGAGGATGCGTGGCCAACAAGCTAGTCTTGGCAGAGCGGTACCCATGTTAGCCGCATCCGGGCTTACCTGAAGCCCTAGCTCTCAGCAACCAAGCGCGCACCTTTCTAAGAAACGGACGTAGGCTGAACAGGTCAATTAGAATCCAAGGCCATATCCTTAGCTCGATTGGCGTGATCAACCGACCACTGTGCGCTCTGGCCGAACCAATTGTCTCCAGGCTCTTGGCGAGGTGATCAACATTGGGCCCATAGGACAACGTACCCTGGTAGACCCTCCAATTGCCCAGGTGAGCGTCGATGTGATGGATCTTGTAGTGCTTAGCGAATCTCCTCCAGAGGTCCCAGTCGCCGTTCCATCGGAGGGCCGTGTCTAACAATCCCACACGCGCAAGGCACACCCGCCTAAAGAAGCAGCTCTGAGTCGGTATGAAGTCGCGGTGGTAGAAGAGTCTTGCTCTATCATAGGGTTCGGCGTGAAACCCGATGAGTCGGCCGTTCTCATCGATCTTCCCTCCTTCACCATACAGCACGTCAACCTCAGGACGCTCGCGAAGATACCGGCCAACAGTGTGCAAGGCACCTAGTTCATAGGTGTCGTCCGCATTGAGCCAGCCTATGAAATCGCCTGTCGCCTCCAGCAAGCCCTTGTTCACCGCATGATTCAGACCGAAGTCAGGCTCAGAAGTGTAGTGAACACGGTCTGCGTACTTTCGTATGATATCGAGCGTTCCATCTACTGAGCCCCCGTCTATTATCAAAAACTCTAGCTTCGGGTACATCTGGTTGATAACGCTACGGATTGCCTCTTCAATGAACCTGGATTGGTTCAACGCAGGCATTATGATGGAGATACTTGGCAGTTCCGACATGCAAGCTACCCTCCGATCTCACCTTTTCGCCTAAGGTTCAGGGCAACCCATAGCAGACCCCACGACGCGACGAGAATCCATGTGTCGGGGCTTCCCATAATAGGGTCACTGAACCATAGGAGAATCACAGCTGTCGCGTTGAAGGCGAGAATGCCTGTTACAACTGCATCCCACCGCACGCTGAGGCCACGCCTCAGCAGCCGCACTCCGGAAAGAAAGACAGCAGAGAACACAACGGCGTAGATGACAAGTCCCGGAACCCCGAAGACGAGAAGTATGTTGGCTACAGCACTATCGCTTGTAGGCCCAAGGGTCACGCCTGTCAATCGGAACACCTCGAAGTCCTGGAAGGGGATCCAGTGAAACCCTCTACCTAGAAGCACATTCCTATCAACGACATGGTCCCAGGCGTTCTGCACCAACAGAAACCTAAAGGCTAGGCTGCCCGTCCAATAAGCCACTTCATCCGCAATGGATGCGATCTCCAGAGACAGAGCCGTCTGCAGGGGCTTCACCCCGAAGACCAGACCTGCGGCGACTGAACTCAGCACCAGTGCGGTTACCAGCATTCTCATGATAGCATCGCGACGGCGAGACATCTTGCTGAGGAATACGAGCAGTGTCCCCACTGCCAAGGCGACCAGAGCACTACGATGTAGTTGTAGCATGAACATAGCCAATAACACACTAGCGCTGAGCCCGAGAAATAGAGTACCCCTTCTTGAGCCGAGGGACATTGCTAGCATGGTATACCCAGACCACGCAGTAAGATGTATTCCAGGCTGAATCATCCGAATCCTACCTGTTTCATATACAACCCACTTTGACGCCACAAATGCAGCACCCATCATGTATTGGTACATGACCAAGGCTCCCACCACAAAGCCCAATAGGAGGATGCCTCTTACAAAGTAAGCAGCACTCTGTCGGCGCCTCATCAAGAAGACCATCGGCAGCAAGTACAGGTAGGGGAAGAGGCCTAGAGCATTACCAAGCAGTTCACTAAGGGGGTAAGTCTGAAAAAGCAGCACGACTACGTAATCCACGAATACACGAACTCCGATCAGCAAGTAGAGAGCCAGCATGGGCATGAACAGGGGGTTCTGTCTCTCAGATGAGACGCGCCGCGCGTCAAGAAAGGAGACGATCAGCACTATGAGAAGTACCACGTGGACTACGCGGTAGTCACCTATCGGTGTCGTGAGCTGAAGCCGCATCATGGCGGTGCCAAATCCAAGAGCTTCAATACCGAGAAACAGCATGGTCAGTAGAAGGAAAGCTCCCAGTGCGCTGTTGTCTGAAGGTCGCATGGGTCCTCGCCTCAAGCGACGGACCGTCGACCGTGCGCTGTAGTTGTGTGGCCCAATGTCGCCCTCTTGCCGCAGTTCCATGATCTTGTCCCCTCAGTTCACGCTATTGCACCGTTCTTTACAGGTGGTGCATTCCAACTTCTAACTCGGGACGGTATTAAGCAGCTTCACCGACTAGGCTACTAGCCCTCATCGCACATCGCTGACCAGAGACTGGGATCCGCCCACGCGTCTCAGGGCCGATCGTCACTTCGGCCTCTCCAGAACCGACCCACCGCCTCCGAGACACTGACGACAGTCGAAAACGCACGGCAACTCATCCTACCCATAAGGGCTTCCACCAGGTATCCTTCCGGCACTCTGAGCAAAACTGCCATGCGCCAGTACAGGGCCATGCCCAGGAGCGTTATACAGGCAAGTCCTGAGACCTGAAAGACCATCCTCCCCCCCGCAAAGGCGACTGTAAACATCCTGGCGGTCAGCAGTGTGAGAAGGGCCATTGGTGCAGCTGCTGCCGCGACCCTCCCCAGGCTCTTCAACACACGGCGTGCGAATGGCCTTCCCAGTCTGGTCGCTAACAATAAGAACATCGCGCAAGCGCCCAACCAGGCTGTGAGAACCAGTGCAACCGCAAGACCTAAGTGCCCGAGCGGTCTGACTAGGGCGATCCTAAGGGCGACGCCTATTGCCGTGGTGGACAGCACAACTACCATCACTGTCCTCATATCCTGGCGCGCATAGAAGGCTCTCGTGAGCACGTCCGCCATTGAGAAGCCCACAATACCCAGAGCCAAGAACAGCAGGGCGCACGATGTAGCCTCCACGGCTACCTGATCAAAAGCTCCCCGCCCGAAGGCTAGTCTTACAATGGGCTCACGAAGGACCATTGTAAGCACGGTAACGGGGACCAGTACGAAGAACATCGCCTGTAAGCCTCCGGCGAGAGCAGCCCTGAACTCCTGGCTCTCTTCGGCTGCTGCGTACCGAGATAGCGCGGGAAGGAGCACAATGGCTATAGCGGTCCCAATTACGCCTTGGGGTAGGGCCACCAACCTCTGTGCGTAGTTAAGAGCCGAGATGCTCCCCTCGGTCAAGCGTGAAGCCAGCATCCGCTCGATGAGCACACTCACCTGCCCTGCAGCTGAGCTCGCAATAACCGGGATCGCGATAGCCACCCACCGCCGCAGTCGCGGGTCTCCCCACGCCACCCTCAGCGGCCACTGGAAACCACGTATCCTCAAAACCGTTAACTGCACCAAGGCCTGCAGGACAACTGCAATCGTTGTCCCCAAAGCTACCGCCTCGATCCCAAATGCGGGGCCCAACGCCACTATGCTAGAGATGACCACCAGATTGAACAAGACAGTGACTGCTGCTGGAATCGCGAAGTTGCCTTGGGTCTGAAGCATCCCCGCAAGCAGCACACTCAGGGCCTGAAAGACTGTCACCGGCAGCATGTAGCGAGTGAGTCTCACCGTGAGAAGGTAGACCTCGCCACCAAACCCCGGCGCCGACAGCCGCACGAGTGGGCCAATAGAGAGATAGCCGACCGCCACCACTAGACACCCAAGCAGTACGGTCACATTCAGCACCGTGCCGGCGGTCTGATTGGCCGGCCCCGGTCCCTCCCTCTCGTACACCTCCGCATATACCGGTATGAACGCCAGCCCCAGAGCCGCCCCCGCCGCAAACAGCACCGTCGGAATGGTAAAGGCTACCAGATAGGCGTCCGTTGCCGCGGTAGCCCCAAACCCCTTCGCCATCGCCGCTTCCCGCACGAACCCGAAGATCTTGCTTACCACGGTCAGGCTTGCCACCACGCCCGTGGCCTGAGCCAAGGCTAGCCGACCGCCAAGCCGGCGCACCTCCGGCCGCTCATACACCTGCAAGTCTCCCTCAGTCATCCGACATAGGTCCCAACACGGGCACCTGCTTTGACAAGCGCTCCATGGTTTCCTCTTCCCCCCATCAAGCCTCCCAGCAGGGAAACTCCCCCATCCCCTCAGGCACAGGAACCTCCACCCTCCAGGTAGAACACCGCAATGGGCATCCGGCCAGGAGTGGCCAGCAAAGAGCACTATTCCTTCTGCGACTACGTTGACGCCGAGCGTTGGCGGTCCTACTGGGATCAGATCCGTGAGGTCATGCTTGTCAAGCCGAGAGACGTGTTGCTTGTCGGCATCGGTGACGGCTTGGTCGGTGCCGCACTGTCCCAGCTCGGCTGCACGGTGAGGACTCTTGACATCGATCCCGCTCTGCAACCCGACTACTTGGGGAGCGTCAGCGAGCTTGATCGCACTGCCGACCGTAGCTTCGGCGTGGTCCTGTGCTGCCAGGTGCTCGAGCATATCCCGTACGATTGCTTCCCCGCAACGGTCGAGCAACTCAGACACTTCACCCGGGAGCACCTCATCCTGAGCCTTCCGTACCGAGGCCACGTGGTTGCCGCCACCATCAGGATCCCTAAGCTGGGCAAACGGAGCATGCAGTTGCACGTCCCGCGGTTCTGGGAATCCTACCGGTTCAACGGTCAGCACTACTGGGCAGTCGGCACCAGAGGCTGCTCCAGAAGACAGGTGACGCGGACGCTCACCCGCCACTTCGTCATCGAAAAGCAGTTCATAGCAGCAGAGAACCCTTTCCACCTCTTCTTCCGGATGAGACCTCTGCCCTGAGGCCCACGCTGCCAGGCCACCGGGCCCAGCAGGGAAATCCCCCCATCCCCGCGAACCCCAGCCCGG
>JAVHLI010000021.1 GCA_031082185.1 bacterium
CTGCTTGGCCATCGTCGGTGGCTCCTCTCAAGTGCCCGGCCGCCAGTCAGGCGACCGGTTGCTGATGGAGCCCACGACCGGATTCGAACCGGTGACCTTGTCCTTACCAAGGACACGCTCTGCCGCCTGAGCTACGTGGGCTCGTCCTCGCGTATTATAGCAAAGGCAAAACGACCGTCAACGCGCGCAGGACACACCATCCGGCCGTCGAATCCTAATCTTGGAGGGCTTCCGATGGATCCGATCTTCTGGCTACTGACCGGCTTGATCCTCTTCTTCCTCTTCTTCCGTCCCCCGGGATAGCGCCCGCCGAACCCGGAAGGCGCACGGCGGCTGAATCCTAGCGCGTGCTGAACTGGTGGGCGGGGAGGGAGTTGAACCCCCATGGGCGCTCAGCCCGGAGGAGTTTAAGTCCTCTGCGTCTACCGTTCCGCCACCCGCCCAATCCGAGAAGGCCCGATCCCGAAGGCGTTGGATCCTGGGAGCACGTTGAAGTGGAGGCGGCGGCCGGATTCGAACCGGCGTATGGGGGTTTTGCAGACCCCTGCCTTGCCTCTTGGCTACGCCGCCTCAGATGGCAGAAACAAACCGATCTCTCCTGGAGCGGGAGATGGGATTTGAACCCACGACCTTCTCCTTGGCAAGGAGACGCTCTACCCCTGAGCTACTCCCGCTCGCCGTCCAACGCACCCCGATTATAGCCACGCCCGGCAGCTAAGTCCAGAACCGGCGGCGCTCGCGCAGCAGTACGAGCAGGAAGAACGGCGCGCCCATCGCCGCGGTCAGGATGCCGACCGGCAACTCCGTTGCCGTCACCGCGGAGCGGGCGGCCACGTCCGCCAGGACGAGGAGCACCGCGCCTCCCAGAGCGGAGGCGGGTACCAGCCGCCGGTGGTCGGGACCCACCATCAGGCGCATCAGGTGAGGCACGACCAGGCCCACGAATCCGATAAGTCCGGCGGCAGCCACCGCGGAAGCGGCCATCATCGCCCCGGCGGCGACGAGCAGCCGCCTGGTTCGGGGAACGTCCACGCCCATGGCGCGGGCCGCCTCGTCGCCCAGCAGCAGGGCGTTGAGATCTCGCCCGTACAGCCAGGCGATCCCCAGCCCCACGGCGACCGGGGGAGCCGCCATCGCCAGGTGCGGCCAACCGCGGCCCGAGAACCCGCCCATCAGCCAGAACACGACGCGCTGCAGGCTTTCGCCGCCGGCCAGTTGGAGCCACGAAATGACCGCCGCCAGGAACGCGCTCACCGCTATGCCTGCCAGCAGCAGCTCTTCTACCGGCGCGTCACCTCCGCGCCGCGCCAGCGAGTACACCAGCGTTGTCGCGCCCACCGCGCCGGCGAACGCCAGCAGCGGCGTGGCTGCGATGCCGAGAACACTCCCGGCCAGGCCCGTCGTGAGCGCCAGCGTAGCGCCGAAGGCCGCCCCGGCCGAAACGCCGATGATGTAGGGGTCCGCCAGCGGATTGCGCAGGAGCCCCTGGAAAACCGTACCGGCTCCTGCCAGCGCGGCGCCGACGGTCACCGCCAGCAGCGCGCGGGGAAGCCGCAGATCCAGCACAATGGAGGCGGTGGCATCCGTCCAGGTGGATGCGAGCGGCACGCCCAGTCGCTCGAGCAGCACGGCTACGACGGTCCGCAGCGGGATGCGTGCGGGGCCGGTGGCAATCGCCAGGCACACCGCAGTTACCAGCATGAGGCCCAGGGCCGCTTCCAGAGCCGGACGCGTCCTCGGCAGGGATCTGGGAAGATGCGGCCGTACCGTCATTGCGGCCACGCGGGCTGGTCGGCGGCCGATAGGGAGCGCCCGGTCAGCGCCAGGAAGACGGCCTCGAGTGTTGTCGCGCCACCGCCGGTCCGCTCGTCCGCCGGAAGGCGGGCCTTGAGCGCGTCGGGCCGGTCGAGCGCAACCAGGCATCCCCGGTCCAGGATGGCAACGGTTCCGCAGAGGCGATCGGCTTCGTCCAAGTTGTGGGTCGCGATCAAAACCGTGCACCCGCCGTCACGGGCCAGCGCCGCCAGAAGCGTGCGGACCTCTGCGGCGGCTTGGGGGTCCAGGCCCGCGGTCGGTTCATCCAGAATCAGCAGCGCGGGGTCGTGCACCAGCGCGCGCGCAAGCGCCAGGCGCTGGCGCATGCCGCTGCTGTACCGCTCCACCAGGTCGTCAGCGCGCTCGGTCAACCCCACCATGCGGAGCAGTTCGTCCGCGCGGCCTGCTGCGACCCGAAACGGCAGGTCGTGCAGCGCTCCGGCGTAGAGCAGGTTCTCGCGCCCGCTCAGGCGCCAGTAGACCGACCGCTCGCCTCCCAACACGGCGCCGATCCGGCGGCGCACCGCCTCGGGATCACGCCTGATATCGCGTCCCATTACCGCGATGCGGCCGCGGGAGGGCAGGAGCAGGGTGCTTACCAGGCGCAGCAGCGTGGTCTTCCCTGCGCCGTTGGGGCCGAGCAGTCCGAAGATGCCTCCGGCGGCCACCGTGAGATTGATGCCGTCCAGCGCCACGATGTCGCGCCCGGGCTCCCCGCCTCGGGAGGGGAAGCGGCGCGTCACCCGTTCCATCACTACCGCGGGCATCAAGGGCATCCCTGGATCCTCACCGCGCGCGGCCGGCCCCCTGCGGGCGCGGCGGTCTCGGGAGCGCGCCTTCGGCATCCAGCAGGCGCCGCTTGAGAACGACACCTCCGGTCAGCGAGTACCCTCCCAGGCCTCCGTCGCTGCGCACCACGCGGTGGCATGGGATGAGCAACGGCACGGGGTTGCGGGCACAGGCGGTGCCCACGGCCCGCGCCGCACCGGGCTGCCCCACGGCGCGCGCGATCTCGCCGTAGGTCCGGACCTCTCCGGCGGGAATCCGGCGCAGAGCCGCCAGAACCTCCTGCTCGAACGGTCCGGCGCGGGAGAGATCCACCGGTCCGCCGAACGCCCTGCGTAGCCGCACCGCGCCCCTGACCGCCTCTGTCAGCCATCGGGGCCGGGCAGCGCGCCGCACCGACGTGCCGAGGTAGCGGGCGGCGTCAATCTCGAACGCCTCGGGCGAGCCGGCGATCCTGGCAAAAGCAGGGCCAAGGGATCCAAACGCCACATAGAACGTTCCGAAGGGCAGCACGTACGCGGCATAGGCGTATCCGCCTGACGGCGCGCGCTTGGCGGTCGCCCGGCAGACGAGGCCTGCCAGATCGCCTCCGATCAGGCCCATCAGCGAGGCCACGGGCCGGCCGTGGCGCGTGATGATCACCGGCTCCCCTGCCTGCGCCGTGCGCAGCATCTCGTTTGTGCGGTTCTTCAGTTCTGCCGTGGACACGAGCCTCATCCTGCACCTCCACATAGCGCAAACTATGGCTATATGGTACTGTCTACCGCGGCGATGTCAAGGGTCCCAGGCGCGGTCCCGGCCAGGTGGACCGCCGCGCGCGCGGCCAGCTTAGCACCCAGTACCTCGGACAGTGCCTCCACCGAGGCGGCCCGCACGCCGCGCACGGACCCGAACCGGCGGATCAGGTCGCGCTTGCGCCGCTCACCGATCCCCGGGATCTCGTCCAGAACCGAGAACACGATCCGCCGCTCCCGGAGCCGCCGCCCGGCCGCGTTGGCGAACCGGTGGGCCTCGTCGCGCAGGTGTCGGACCAGGTTCAGCGCCTGCGACTCCGCGGGGAGACGCAGCGGCTCGGGCCGGCCGGTCAGGTACATCTCCTCCCGTTCCTTGGCCAGCCCCACCACCGGCACCGCCACGTTGTGCTCGAAGAGCACCTCGAGCGCGGCGTTGAGCTGTCCCCTTCCGCCGTCCACCAGGATCAGGTCGGGCAGAACCGACCACCGCGGGCGCACCGGCTCGCCGCAGTCGAGCTGCTCCTGCTCGGCCCGAGCCCGGGCGAAGCGGCGCCGGATCACCTCCTGCAGCATCGCGTAGTCATCGCCTTCGCCCGAGGCGCGCATCCGAAACTGCCGGTAGTCCACCTTGCGCGGCCGGCCCCCCTCGAACACCACGAGCGCGCCGATCGCCTCGCCGCCCTGGAAGTGGCTGATGTCGTACCCCTCGATGCGGAACGGCGCGGCCTCCAACCTGAGCACCTCCCCCAGCTCGGATGCGCCAACGCCGGACGGCCCCACCTCGCGGGCGCGCGCCTGCTGCAGGCAGAGCGCGGCGTTCTCACGGGCCAGCTCCACCAACCGGCGGCGATCGCCCCTCCGGGGCACCTCTACCTCCACGCGACTGCCCCGCCGGGCACTAAGCCACGCTTCAAGCGCGGCGCGACCTTCGGGCTCAACGTCCACGAGCAGTTCCCTGGGCAGCACCTGCAGGTCGCTGTACCGTCGCGCCAAGACCTGCGCCAGGATCTCCCCGGGCTCCATGCCCCGCGTGCCGGAGAGCAGCACGTGTTCTTGGTCCTGGATCCGGCCGGCACGGATCGTGATGATCTCAACGCAGGCCAGGTCGCCGGACTGGACCACGGCGGCGATGTCGCGGTCCTCGATCCCCGGCGTGGTGATGCGCTGCCGCTCGCCGATCGCCTCCATCGCCTGGATCTGATCGCGCAGCTGGGCCGCCCGCTCGTACTCCATCGCCGCGGCGGCATCCGCCATCTGCGCGCGCAGATCCTCCAGGAGGTCTTCCCGCCGCCCCTCCAGGAAGAGGGCGGCCTGCCGGATCTGCTCCTGGTATGCCTCAGGCGACGCGCCCCAGGCGACGCAGGGCGCGCTGCACAGCCCCATGGCGTGATCGAGGCACGGCCGGGGAAGGGAGCGGTTGATCTCGATCGGACAGGTCCGCAACTGGAAAAGCCGGCGGAGCGAACGGATCGTCCGGCCTATCAGCTTGGGCTCGTGGTAGGGATACGGACCGAAGTACCGGCCGCGGTCGCGTGTCACCCTGCGGGTCATGATGATCCTGGGATAGGTTTCTCCGGTCAATTTGATGTACGGATACGCCTTGTCATCGGCCATGCGGAGGTTGAACGGCGGCTGGTGCTGCTTGATGAGGTTGGTCTCGAGGATGAGGGCCTCGACCTCATTGGCCGTGACGATCGTGTCCACGGCGGCGATCTTGGGGACCAGCAGGCGGAGCCGGGGATTGGACTGGGCGGAGGGCTTCTGGGTGTACTGGCGGACACGGGCGCGCAGCGACGCGGCCTTCCCCACGTACAGCACGCGGCCGGAGGCGTCCTTGAACAGGTAAACACCGGGACGCCGGGGCAGGAGCCCCACCGTCGCCGGCAGTGAGCCGGCAGGCAGCGCGTCGGCGGGCATAGTCGGTCCTACCGCCTGGCTCGGGAACGCGCCGGCACCGGCCTGTTCCCGAGCACGCGTCGCATGAACCGCCCGGTGTGCGAGGCGGCCACGCGCGAGACCGCCTCGGGCGGGCCCTCGGCGACGACCTCGCCGCCACCCTCGCCGCCCTCAGGACCCAGGTCAATGATCCAGTCGGCGGTCTTGATGACGTCGAGGTTGTGCTCGATGACCACCACGGTGTTTCCGACGTCCACCAGCCTGTGCAGCACGCCCAGCATCCGCTCCACGTCGGCAAAGTGCAGCCCGACGGTTGGCTCGTCGAGAATGTAGAGGGTCTGTCCGGTATCGCGCCGGGACAGCTCGGTGGCCAGCTTCACGCGCTGGGCCTCGCCTCCCGACAGCGTTGTCGCCGGCTGGCCAAGTTTGATGTAGCCGAGGCCCACGTCCTCCAGTGTCTGCAGCTTGCGGCGAATGCGCGGGATCGCTTCGAAGAAGACCAGGGCCTCGCTCACCGTGAGATCCAGCACGCCGCTGACCGTCCTGCCCCGGTAGGTGACCTCGAGGGTCTCCCGGTTGTAGCGCGACCCCTTGCAGACCTCGCACGGCACGTACACGTCGGGAAGGAAGTGCATCTCGATCCGGACGATCCCGTCGCCCTCACACCCCTCGCACCTGCCGCCGCGCACGTTGAACGAGAACCGGCCCGGCCCGTAGCCGCGGACCCGGGCCTCGGTCGTCTGCGCGAAGAGGTCGCGGATCAGGTCGAACGTCTTGGTGTAGGTTGCCGGGTTGCTGCGCGGCGTCCGTCCGATCGGTGACTGGTCTATCTCGATCACCTTGTCCACGTGCTCCAGCCCTTCGATGCGATCGTGCGCTCCGGGCCGGACGCGCGTGCCGTACAGGTGGCTGCTCAGCGCCCGGTACAGGATTTCGTCTATCAGCGTGGACTTGCCCGAACCCGAAACGCCGGTCACCGCCACGAACATCCCCAGCGGAACGCGGACGTCAACGCCCTTGAGGTTGTGCTGGCGCGCCCCCCGGATCACCAGGGCGTGGCCGGCCCCGGCCCGCCGCCGCTTTGGGATCGCGATGCTCCGCCGACCGGAAAGGTACTGTCCCGTCACCGAGTCGGGGTGCTTGGCCACGACCGCCGGCGGACCCGCCACCACGACGCGCCCGCCCTCGGCGCCGGCGCCAGGACCGATGTCCACCACCCAGTCGGCGGTGCGGATTGTCTCCTCATCGTGCTCGACAACAAGGATCGTATTCCCCAGGTCGCGGAGGCCCTGTAGGGTGTCCAGCAACCGGCGGTTGTCGCGCTGGTGCAGTCCGACGCTGGGCTCATCCAGGACGTAGAGCACCCCCATCAGGCCGCTGCCGATCTGCGTCGCCAGACGGATGCGCTGGGCCTCGCCGCCGGAAAGAGTGGTGGCCGTGCGATCCAGCGTCAGGTAGCCGAGTCCAACGTTGACCAGGAAGCCCAGGCGGGATCGGATCTCCTTCAAGATCTGGTGGGCTATCAGACGCTCGCGCTCCGAGAGGGACAACCCCGCGAAGAACTCCGCCGTCGCGCGTACGTCGAGGGCCGTGGTCTCGGCGATGGTGCGTCCGCCCACGCGCACGCTCAATGACTCGGGCTTCAGCCGGGTCCCTCGGCACGCGGGGCACGGCAGACTGGTCATGTACCGCTCGATTTCCTCGCGCACGTACTCGGAGTCGGTTTCCTTGTAGCGGCGCTCGAGTTGCCGGAGCACGCCCTCGAACCGCGTCTCGTAGGCGCGCAGCGCACCCCACTTGTTGTGGTAGCGCACGCGCAGCGGCTCGTCCGACCCGTGCAGCAGCACCTCCACGAACGCCTTGGGAAGGCGGCGCACCGGCGTCTTCATGTCCACCTTGAAGTGCGCGGCCAGCGAGATGAGCAGCTCCTGGTAGTAGTCACTGGTGGACGCCGCCCACGGCACCACGGCGCCGTCGAGCAGGCTCTTGCCGCGGTCGAGGACGAGGACCTCGTCCAGTTCCTGCCGGTAGCCCAATCCGGTGCAGGTGGCACAGGCGCCGTAAGGGCTGTTGAACGAGAAGACGCGCGGCTCGATCTCGGGCAGGCTAATCCCGCACTCGGGGCAGGCGAACTGCTGGCTGAAGAGCATCAAGCCGTCGCGCTGCACGTCCACGTACGCGATGCCCTGCCCGAGTTTCAGCGCCGTCTCGACCGAGTCCGCCAGCCGCGCGCGCACGTCGGGGTGGACGACCAGCCGGTCCACTACCACCTCGATGCTGTGCTTCCGGTTCTTGTCGAGCGGTATCTCTTCGGAGAGGTCGTAGGTCAACCCGTCGGCACGAACCCTCGCGAACCCCTGCCGCCGGAGATCGTCAAAGAGCTGACGGTACTCGCCCTTGCGGCCCCGGACGATCGGGCCCAGCACCTGCACCCGTGTGCCCTCGTCCAGCGCCAGGACCCGGTCCACGATCTGCTCGCGGGTCTGCCGGCTGATCAAGCGACCGCACTGCGGGCAGTGGGGTTGCCCGACGCGGGCGTACAGCAGCCGCAGGTAGTCGTAGATTTCGGTCACGGTGCCGACGGTCGAGCGTGGGTTGCGCGGGGCGCCCTTCTGGTCTATCGAAACCGCCGGCGACAGGCCTTCAATCCCGTCCACGTCGGGCTTCTCCATCAGGCCGAGGAACTGCCGCGCGTAGGCCGAAAGCGACTCGACGTACTTGCGCTGCCCCTCCGCGTAGATCGTGTCGAAGGCGAGCGACGACTTCCCCGAGCCGGAGATGCCGGTGAGTACCACCAGCCGGTCGCGTGGGATCTCGACGGTGACGTTCTTTAGGTTGTGCTCGCGGGCTCCGCGAACGACGATCCGGTCAATCGGCATGACGGCGTGCAGCCCTCCGTGCGGCCGGCGGCCTCGTCCCGCCGCGACCCCGGCCCCGCGCCCCGCCGCGCCCGGCAGGGGCGAAAAACGGCTCTCCAAGCCCCTTGCGCAGTTCGGAGATCTGGTCGCGCAGCGCCGCGGCCTTCTCGAACTGAAGTTCGGCCGCCGCGCGGCGCATCGCGCGCTCCAGCGCCTCCACGGTCTGCTCCAACTCGGCAGGCGAGAGCATCAGCAGCCGGGCCACGTCCCACGGTACCTTCGCCCGCTGCGTCTCGGCCAGCCGTATCAACTCCTCCGCGGTCAGGAGTTCGCTCGATGGCCGGTAGGTCTCGATCTCCTCGGCTACCTGCTGCAGGTCAATCATGTCGCGGATCGGCTTGGACACCGACGCCGGGGTGATCCCGTGCTCGGCGTTGTACCGAACCTGGACCTCGCGGCGGCGGTTGGTCTCGGCTATCGCCCGGCGCATTGAGTCGGTAACATCGTCGGCGTATAGAAGCACGCGCCCGTCGATGTGCCGCGCCGCCCGGCCCATGGTCTGTATCAGCGCGGTCTCGGATCGCAGGAAGCCTTCCCGGTCGGCGTCGAGGATCGCCACCAGCGAGACCTCGGGTAGGTCGAGCCCTTCCCTCAATAGATTTATGCCGACCAGAACGTCGTAGGCGCCGAGCCGCAGATCCTTCAGGATCTGCACGCGCTGGAGCGTGTCCACCTCAGAGTGCAGGTAGTGCACCTTGAATCCCAACTCCGCCAGGTATGCGCTCAGGTCCTCGGCCATGCGCTTCGTCAGCGTGGTCGCCAGAGTGCGATCGCCGCGCGCGACCTGGGTCTTGATCTCCCCGATCAGGTCGTCCACCTGCCCCTGCGCCGGGCGCACCTCGACGCGGGGATCCACCAGGCCGGTGGGCCGGACGACCTGCTCCACGACGCGCTGGCTCACTTCCATCTCGTATGGCCCGGGCGTGGCGGAGACGAACACCGCCTGGGGGATGAGCGCGTCGAACTCCTCCCAGGCAAGAGGCCGGTTGTCGCACGCCGACGGCAGGCGGAACCCGAACTCCACGAGGTTCCTCTTGCGCGAGCGGTCGCCCTCGAGCATCCCCCGCACCTGGGGCAGGGTCACGTGGCTCTCGTCCGCGAACAACAGAAGGTCGCGCGGGAAGTAGTCGATCAGGCAGCCCGGCCGCTCGCCCGGCGCGCGGCCGTCGAGGTGCCGCGAGTAGTTCTCGATCCCTGGGCAGGTGCCCGCCTCCCGCAGCAGCTCCATGTCGTAGCGTGTCCGGAACTCCAGGCGCTGGGCTTCCAGCAGCTTGCCCTTGGAGCGAAACCAGTCCAGCCGCTCCCCAAGCTCGGTCTCGATCAAAGCCAGCGCGCGCTCCAGGCGTTCCTCGGTGGTCACCCAGTGCCGGGCCGGCCACAGCGCGACCGCGTCCTTGTGCTCGAAGATCTCACCGGTCAGCGGGTCCAGATCGACGATCCGCTCGACCTCGTCGCCGTAGAGATCAATCCGCACGGCGCGGTCCTCGTACGCGGGGAAGACCTCAATGACGTCGCCCCGCACCCTGAACCTGCCGCGGGCGAAGTCAACGTCGTTGCGCTCGTATTGGATCTCCACCAAGCGGCGGACGATCTCGTCGCGCGACCGACGCTCGCCCTTCCGAACAAGGAGCATGACCTCCTTGTAGTCCTCGGGCCTGCCCAGGCCGTAGATGCACGAGACCGACGCGACCACGATCACGTCGCGCCGCTCCATCAGCGCCTTCGTCGAGGCATGGCGCAGCCGATCTATCTCCTCGTTGATGGACGCGTCCTTTGCGACGTAGAGATCGGTCTGCGGGACATAGGCTTCCGGCTGGTAGTAATCGTAGTACGAGACGAAGTATCGCACGGCGTTGTGGGGGAAGAAGTCGCGGAACTCACCGTAGAGCTGCGCGGCCAGCGTCTTGTTGTGGGCCAGTACCAGCGCCGGCCGGTTGATCTGCTCGATGACGCGGCCCATGCTGTAGGTCTTGCCGGACCCCGTCACGCCGAGCAGCGTCTGATACCGATGCCCGGCCCGAAGGCTCTCGCTGAGGGCAGCGATCGCCTGTGGCTGGTCGCCGCAGGGCGACATGTCGGTGACCATCTGGAAAGCGGGCATACAAATAGTATACCAAGGGGGGCGGGACTCGTTCCACGGTCCCTGTGACGCTGCAGCCGGATGCTGCGGCCGGAGGGAAGCGGCCTAGCCGCCCGGTCCTTCCACCTGCCGGCCTTCCGGCCAGACGATGACCAGCCGGGCCGGCTCGGACCTGACGCCCGCGGAGCTTACGGCCACGGCGGTGATGGTCACCCGGTCGCCGGGCCGCGGCGGTGGGGTCAGCCGGATGAGAACCTCCCAAGCGCCGGAGCTGGTTGGGGTTGTGCTGATCGGCCCAACCACCTCCGTGCGGCCGTCCACCCTGCCGCGTCCGTACTCCACGGTAACATGGACCCGCTCGGCCCCGGCCGCGGTCCCCCTGACCAGCAGGGGTGAAACAACGGCCTCTCCCGGCCGTGGCGCGACTATAACCGGCGGCGCGGATACGGCCGGCGGCGAAGGGCTCGGCGGAGAGACCACCGGCGGCGTAGGTCCAGGCGTAAGCGTGTGCGTGGGGCGCGGCGTAGGTCCAGGCGTGAGCGTGGGTGTGGGCCGCGGCGTGGGCGGCGGAGGGGGCGGCGTCCTGGGCAGCTCGACTGCGAACGTCCAGCTCGTGGTGGACTCGTTGCGGGCAAAGTCGGCAATCCGCGCCTGCACCCGGTTCTGCCCGATGGGAAGCGGCTCGGCAGGCGTGTACTGGGCGCCGGTCTCGGTGATCGCCACCCGGCGTACCTCGCGACCGTTCACCCACAGCCGCAGGCTGCCCTGGTCTATGCCGGCCGGGCCACGGTCGGCCAGCCCCAGGACTATCATCGGCTGACGCTCAGCCACCACGGCACCAGGTTCGGGTATGCGCCTTGTGAACTCTGGAGGCAGGCCGTCAACCGTTACAGGGTCTCCGGCCCGCGAGGTCTCGCTCCCTGCCAGTCTAAGGTAAGCGGTAACGGCCGCCTGCAGCGCGGCCTCGCCGGCCCGCACCGTGTAGCGGCCGGTGTAGATCCCTGACGGACCTTCGGCCATGGACACATCGCGCTCGAGGCGGCCGACGTCAAACCGTGCGGTCCCCCCGGGTGTGCCCCGCAGGGTCACGACGAGCGTGGCCCCCACGCCCAGCGGACCGCGGTCGCTAACGGACACCCCGTCAATTCTCGGCGGGGGTGCGGGTCCAGGCGTGAGCGTGGGCGTGGGCCGCGGCGTGGGCGGCGGAGGGGGCGGCGTCCTGGTCAGCTCGACGGTGAACGTCCAGCTCGTGGTGGACTCGTTGCGGGCATAATCGGCAATCCGCGCCTGCACCTGATTCCGGCCGAAGGGAAGCGGCTCGGCAGGCGTGTACTGGGCGCTGGTCTCGGTGATCTCCACGCGGTGTACCTCGCGGCCGTTTACCCACAGCCGCAGGCTGCCCTGGTCTATGCCGGCCGGGCCGCGATCGGCCAGCCCCAAGATTATCATTGGCTGACGCTCAGCCACCACGGCACCGGGCTCGGGTATGCGACGTGTGAACTCTGGGGGCAGGCCGTCAACCGCTACCGGGTTTCCGGCCCGCGAGGTCTCGCTCCCTGCCAGTCTAAGGTGAGCGGTAACAGCCGCCTGCAGCGCGGCCTCGCCGGCCCGCACCGTGTAGCGGCCGGTGTATATCCCCGACGGACCTTCAGCCATGGACACACCGCGCTCCAGGCGGCCGACGTCAAACCATGCGGTCCCCCCGGGCGTGCCCCGCAGGGTCACGATGAGCGTGGCCCCCACGCCCAGCGGACCGCGGTCGCTAACGGACACCCCGTCAATTCTCGGCGGGGATGGGTAGACCGGTGGGAGGCGCGGAGGAGGAACCGGGTAGACCGGAGGGATGTATGGCGACGGGGTCGGCGTGCGGGCGCGGATCTCCCACACATCACCTGTCTGCGGGTTGATCCTGAGGTATACCTCCATCCCCTGGCGCAGCAGGTCCCGGGCCGTCTCGCGGCCGTCCAGGAAGAACGTGGCTTCGTCGGCGACCCTGAGGGTCTGCCCGTCGGTCAGCACCAGCACTCGTTGCCCCAGGCCCTCCAGGCGGCCGGAGAGTCCACGGTGGGATGCCCGCACCGACACCGCCAGCCCTGTCGGATCCGCGGTCACGCGAACAAGGTCACCGCGCCGTATCTGATCCAGCGATGTCGCGCCGCCGCGGCCGGTGGACACCTCGGTGAGAAAGACGCCGGTGGCCGCGGTCACCGCGAACCTCCAGAGGAGCCCGTCTGCGCTTACGTACAGGCGTGCCGGCACCGTGTGCAGGTCCACCTGTGCCACCGTGCCG
This sequence comes from bacterium, assembly GCA_031082185.1. Classification (NCBI taxonomy): domain Bacteria; species bacterium. The sequence goes on from JAVHLI010000021.1 coordinate 12,520, forward strand.
TCCACCACGGTCAGCGCCGGCTGCGGCGTGGGAGGTATGATCGGCAACGGCCTGATCGGCTCCGGGGTTCCTGCCGGAGGCGGCGCGGGCACCCAGGGAGGGACCGGCGCAGGCCGGGGCGCAGGGGCCGGAGGCAGTGCGGCGGGACGCTGCGATGTCACGTAGACGACGCGTCCCACCGAATCCCAATTCACGCCCGCCCCGAGCGCCTCGCCCACGAATCGCAGGGGCACAAGCGTGCGGCCTCCGAGGACCACAGGCGGCACATCGAGCATAACCTGGCGTCCATCCACCAGGGCATAACGGTTCCCCAGCTGCAGCACCACGACCGTCGCGCCGTGGCGCGCCACCACGCGGCCGGGGTCCGGATGCCATTCGACCTGAGCACCCAACCGCTCGAATACCCCGCGCAGGGGAATCAACAGCCGGCCGGCAATCACAGCCGGCGGCCGGTCGAAGGCGACGACCTGGCCGTCCACAACAACCCTGACCGCCTGTGCCCCAACCGCCTGCGCGGCGACCGGGCGCGGCAGCACGGCCCCTACCATCATGACAAGCACGATTGCCATCATGCGCAGGGCCACTGTGTCTCCTCCGAAGCTGAGTCTAAACCTTAATACGGAGGTTGCGCCTTAGAGGTTCGCTCGGGCCACGAGCCCGCGCGCCAGGCGTGCTAGGCGTGCTGGGCGTGCCGAGCCTGCCAGGCCTGCCAGAGTGCCTCGACCTGCCGGCGGGTGGCCTCCGGGGAGCCGTTGTTGTCCACGACCCAGGTGGCCAGGGGAACCTTTTCCCCAAGCGGCCGCTGCGAGCGCAGTCGCTGCCGGGCGGCTTCCTCGGTGATGCCGTCGCGGGCCGCGAGGCGGGCGATCTGCGTGGCCTCGTCCACCTTGACAACGACCGTGCCGTCCAGCGCGAAGGCCTCGGCCGGCGCCACATCCAGCAGCAGTGGAATGTCCACCACGATCGTGGCCCCAGGACGCGCAGATCGCACGGCCTCAATCTCCTCCTCGATGCGACGGCGGATGTGCGGATGCGTGATCGTGTTCAGCCGCGCGCGGGCATCCGGATCGCTGAAGACCAGCGCCGCCAGCGCCTTGCGGTCGAGGGTGCCGTCGGCGGCCAGCGCGCGCGGGCCAAAGGCCCCGGCGATCTCGCGGAGGGCATCGGTGCCCGGTGCGACCACCTCCCGGGCGATCGCATCCGCGTCAATAACGTGCGCGCCCATCTCGCGGAGAAGCCCGGCCACCAGGCTCTTGCCGCTGGCGATCCCGCCGGTGAGCCCGATGATCCTCACGACGTTACCGGCTGCATCTCGGCCCAGTTCGGGCCTGCCTTGGCCTCGGCAACCAGCGGCACCGACAGCGGGAACGCCGCCTCCATCACGGCCCGGACCTGTTCCGCGACCGGCACCGAGACGGCCTCGGGCACCTCAAACAGCAGCTCGTCGTGAATCTGCAGGGTCATGCGCGCGCCGGGGAACGCCGGCAACACCTGCCTGACGATCCCCAGCATCGCCAGCTTGATGATGTCGGCGCTGGATCCTTGGATCGGCGTGTTGATCGCCACCCGCTCCGCGGCCTCGCGCACCGCGCGGTTGCGGCTCTGCAGGTCGGGCAGGTAGCGGCGGCGGTTCAGCACCGTCGTAACGAAACCGTCCCGGCGCGCCTCCTCCACAATGCGCAGCATGTACTCCCGCACCTTGGGGAACCGAGCGTAGTAGAGACCAATGAAGCTGCGCGCCTCCTCGCGGGGGATGCCGAGCTGGCCGGCCAGGCCGTGCTCGCTCATGCCGTAGGCGACGCCGAACACGATCGCCTTGGCGCGACGCCGCAGCTCGGGGGTCACCGCGCCGCTCGCGACACCGAAAACCTCGGCCGCCGTGACGGCGTGGATGTCTTCGCCCCGCGCAAAGGCATCCACCAGACCCGGATCGCGGGTGATGTGCGCCAGCACCCGCAGATCAATCTGCGAGTAGTCTGCGCTGAGGAGCAGCGACCCGGGCGGCGCGATGATCGCGCGGCGGATCCTGCGGCCCTCTTCGGTGCGGATCGGCAGGTTCTGCAGATTGGGCTGCTCGGTGATCACGCGGCCCGTGGCGGCCAGCGTCTGGTTGAACGTGGTGTGCACCCGTCCGGTCCTGGGGTCGGCCAGGCGGGGCAGAACGTCCACGTATGTGGACTTCAGCTTGCTCAGCTCGCGGTGCGTCACGATCTTGGCCACAACCTCGTGCCGTGGCGCCAGACTCTCCAGCACCTCGGCGTCGGTGGAGTAACCGGTCTTGGTCCGTTTCAGCGGCGGCAACTGCAACTTCTCGAATAGCACGAACGCAAGTTGCTTGGGGGAGCCAAGGTTGAACTCGGTGCCCGCCTGGGCGTAGATCTCGGCGGTCAGCGCGTTCAGCCGCGAAGACAGCTCCTCGCCGAGCGCGGCCAGGTACGGGAGGTCCGTGGCAACGCCATCCCTCTCCATTGCCGCCAGCACCCCGGCCAGGGGGATTTCGACGTCGCTGAACAGCCCCTCCACGCCCCGATCGCGCATGCGCTCTTCAAGCACGGGCCGCAGCCGCAGCAGGGCGGCAGCCGCCTCAGCGGCCGAAGCACCTGCACTGGGATCGAGAACTAGGTCGGAGACGGTGTCGAGATCAGGCTCCGGCAGGTCCTCTCCAAGATACTCGCGCGCGGCCGTGGCCAGCGTGTGCGTGCGCCTGCCCGGGTTGATCAGATACGACGCGATTCCAACGTCGAAGTCGAATCCGGCCGGCGTTATGCCCTCCTGTCCGAGGGCGAGCAGGTCGGCCTTCAGGTCGGCGCTCACCTTGCGGATCGCTGGATCTTCCAGCACAGCACGGATGGGTGAGGGAATTCCTCCGTCGAGCGGCAGCCAGGCCGTGCGGTCTGGGGCTGCCATACCAACCGCCCGGAGCCGGGCGGCCAGCGGGTGACCGCTCTCCCGCAGGAACGCCACGCCGATCTCTTCGGCGGCGCGCGCCCACGCCGCGATCCCATCGGGTGTCGCGACCTGCATTTCGGCGCGGGCAGAGGAGGCGGGCTCCAGCGCGGGCTCTTCGACCGCAGCACGGGGGCGCAGCCGCTGGAGGAATCCCCGAAACTCAAGGTCCACAAACAGGGCTTCCAGGCGGTCGCCGTCCGGTTCGCTACGGCGGAGCGCCTCCAGATCAACCTCAACGGGCGCGTCGGTTACGATCGTCGCCAGTTGCTTGCTCAGCACCACCTGGTCTCTTGCGGCCTCCAGGGCCGCGCGGATCCTGGGCGGCGCCTCGCCCAGCCGGTCGAGCAGCGCCTCCACGCTGCCGAACTGCCGGATCAGCGCGCTCGCGGTCTTCTCGCCTATGCCGGGCACGCCCGGGATGTTGTCACTGGGATCGCCCCGCAGGCTCTTGTAGTCCGGAAGCTGTTGAGGATCGAACCCGAACCGCTCCCGCACCCTCTGCTCATCGTAGACGACCGCTTCGGTGACTCCCCGGCCGGTGACCATAACACGGGTGCTGTCGTCCACAAGCTGCAGGGTGTCGAGGTCTCCGCTTACGACCAGCACCTCCATACCCTCGGCTTCGGCGCGCCGTGCGATCGTGGCAATAACGTCCTCGGCCTCGAAGCCCTCGGCTTCGACGACCGGGATCCGCAGCACCTCGAGTACCTGCTTGCTCAGACCGATCTGCGGCCGCAGGTCGTCGGGCATCGCCTCCCGGTGGGCTTTGTACTCGGCGTACTGCTCGTGTCGGAAGGTCGGACCCGGTCGGTCGAATGCAGCGGCGATGTAGTCGGGGCGTTCCTCTTCGAGGACCTTCAAGACCATGGCCGTAAGGCCGTAGACCGCGTTGGTCGGCCGCCCGTCCCGGGTCTTCAGGTAGGGCAGCGCGAAGAAGGCCCGGTAGATAAGGCCGTTGCTGTCAAGGAGTACGAGCTTGCCGGGCGGAGGCATCACAGCACGTAGTATAGCAGGCGGCTACGGGCATCGCTGAGAAGTCGGGAATGCGGCGGCGAACTCCGGGCCGTGGTGGAAGAAGTACTCGGCTTCGTGGAAGGTGCGGGCCATCTGGTGGGCCAGGCGGCCGCGCCAATGGTCAATGACCTCCACGAAGCCGGCACGCAGGGCGGCGTCCCCGTACTGGTAGGCGACAACCCAGTAGAAGGCCCGGGGCGGTTCCATCTCCACCCGGAGGTCGGGCACGCCGTTGTCGTCCACGTCCACCAGCAGGATGAACAGCCGCGTCTTGACCCGATCCAGCGGCGTGTGACCTGTCAGAACCAGCGAGGCCCTGCCCCGGCCCGTCCAGTCCATCTCCAGCGTGTCTACCTGCTCGCGGCCTCCGGCGGGGCCTGCGGCTTCCTGGCTGCGGCGCCCGACCACAGCGTGCCACTGCGCCGCCGCCCCGACGCCTACCAGGTCCGCCTGCCCCTCGCAAATCCCGTCGCCGTCAGTGTCGAAGCGGAGGTGGTCATCCGCCTGCTGCACCAGGCGGGCGGCCCGCAGGCGTTCCGGTAGGAAGGGCGCGTACTCGAAGGCGGCCGGGGAGACGGTAAGGCGCTGGATTTCCGCGGGGGTAAGTGTCGTCCACCGGAGGTCGCCGTGGGCCCACGCGGCCGGTGCAAGGCCGATGAGGGCCAGCAGGAGAGCAATGAAAGCGAATGCGCGGTCAGGAGCGGTCTTCATCCGGCACGACCGCCGCCCAGCGCGGAAGCAGTGACCAGACCACCGGACGCTGCATGGGCGGATCCCCCTTGTGACCGAGGAGGCCGTACAGCGCCGGATGTTCTACGCGATCTTACAACCCTCCTCCTAAACCGTGAGGGCGACCGCGAGTACCCTCAGGGAATCCTATCCGCCCGGCGAGAACCGCGGCGCAGCAACCACCACGCCAGCGCAACGAGCAGGGCAACCGGCAGCAGCGCGGCCCCAAGCGCCGCCAGCGATTCGACGGCGCCCAGCATCTGTCGGACCGTGTTCAAGAATGCCGCCTTGACGCGCTCCAGCGTCCGATTGATATCCCAGAACCCACCCGTGCCTTTCTTCGGCTTCTGGCTCACCTCGGCCTGCACCGTGGCCAGGTCCACCTTGTTCGAGAGGAACCGCAGCCGGCCGGTCAGCCGCTCGATCTCGCCGCGTACCCTTGCCACCTCGCCCTCGATGGCCAGCAGGTCGGGGATCTTGGTGGCGCGGTCCATAAACGCCAGCAGCCGTGCCTCCTGGCGCGTCAGGTTGCGCACGCGGGCTTCCAGGTCAATGAACTCCTCGGTTACGTCCTGGCCGCTGATCTGCCGGCGCTGCACGGTGCCCAGCTTCTCGACCTGCGCCACGACCTCGCTGAAGCGGGCTGCCGGCACGCGCAGTACGAACGTGCCGCGGGGCACGCCGTCTTCCTCCGAGAACGAGGAGTCGGCCACGAACCCGCCTGCGCCTTCCGCGATGGCGAACAGGCGGCTGGCAGCCGTGTCGTACCGCTCGACCTCGATCGCCATCTGACCGGTCCGGATCACCCGGCGCAGGAAAGCCGCTTCACCGGGCGCCGCACCCGGAGGAACCGCCTGCGCCGCGGTGCGCGCGCCCTCGCCGACCTTCGAGACGTCCAGCGTGAGCGCCGGCATCTCGACCCGCTCGATGACGCCGTAAGGCACGGCATCTCGCAGCAGGTTGACCGCGAAGATCCCCACCATGACCACAGCCGCGGCCGCGGCCGCGGTCCGCCAGGACCATCGGACTACAGGCCCGGACCCGCTGCGCCACGACAGTGCCGCGCGCAGGCGCGCCCACGGTGAGTACCGCGTTGTCTGGGCGAGCCGCTCGATCCGGCGCCGCACCTCGGCGGCAAATCCCTCAGGTGCCTGCATCGGTTCCACCTCCTGGAGTAGGGTAACGGTCGTGCGCAGTTGCGCCAGTTCCTCGCGGCAGGAGGAGCAGCCTTCTAGGTGCGCCTCCACCTGTACAACCTCATGGTCCGGCAGCGCGCCGTCCAAGAACGCCGAGAGCCGGTTGCGTGCTTCCTCGTGGGTCATCGGTCCCTCACCCTTCGGTGCTGACAAGGTCCGTCAACTGCGCGCGCATGGCCTCACGGCCCCGGGCCAGGCGCGACCGCACCGTGCCCAACGGAACTTGAAGGATGCGCGCTATCTCGTCGTAGGCCAACCCCTGCAGGTCGCGCAGCACGACGGCGGTGCGATACTCCACCGTCAGGTAGCCCAGCGCTGCGTGCACGCGCCGGGTGACCTCCCGCCGGTTCGCCGCGGCTTCTGGATCGTCGCTCGCCCGGTAGTCGGCGCTCAGTTCCACCGGCGGAGATGCCGGCCGCCTGCGCACGAGGTCGAGCGCTGCGTTCGTCGCGATGCGGTAGAGCCAGGTCGAGAACGCGGCGTCCTCGCGGAAGCGCGGCAGGGCCTGGTAGACGCGCACGAAGGCATCCTGCGCGGCATCGGAGGCATCCTCGCGGTTCCCCGTTATCCGGTAGGCCAGATTGTAGATCCGGTCCTGGTGGAGGCGAACCAGCAGATCGAACGCTTCGATCTCGCCGGCGCGGGAGCGGTTGATCAGGTCACGTTCATCAGGGGTCACTCAGGTCTCCTCGCCTGCATCCTATCAACCTTTAGACGGGACCGCGAGGAAAAGGTTCCCGCCGCCGGACCTGCGCAGGAAGCGCGCATCGTAATCCTGCAATTCGAAGGAGGAGGAGGATTCCCGCTTCACCGAGATGCGTATCTCTGGGTATCGAGTCGCTTGTCCACACTACACGCTGCTTTCCCGAAACAACTTCCGTACTTGAGCCGGTGTGAGCAATTTTGAGCAGACGGTTACTCCCTGCCATGTTACTTCTCGCTTGGATGAGGTGATCGCGACGGGAGTTGCGAGGTCTGCCTTGGGCGAAGGGGCCGGAGCGGTGGGGTATGATCAGGCCCTGGCACATATCAAAGCCACATTGAGGTCCATCATATGAGAAGCAGGAAGCCCTTGCGGTTCGGTCTTCAGGCCTTCCTCGAGAGCCGCGGGGATGGACAGCGCATTATGGCGCTCCAAAAGCAGCAAGCTCTCTTCGCGCAAGGGGATTCTGCTGATGCCGTCTTCTACATTCGCAAGGGCAAGATCACGCTCACAGTGCTGTCCAAACAGCGGAAAAAGGCGGTCATCGCAACGTTGGGGCCGGGCGACTTCTTTGGCGAAGGCTGCCTCGCGGGTCAGCGCCGTCGTATGGCGACCGCGACGGCGACGACCGATGGTTCCGTCGTGAGGCTTAAGAAGCGCACAATGATCCGATTGTTACATGACGAACCTACGCTCCTGGAGCTGTTCATGTCTTACGTGCTTTCCCACAATGTTCGCGTTGAAGAGAGTCTCGTGGATCAGCTTTTCGGTTCGAGCGAGCAACGACTGGCGCGGACGCTTCTACTGCTGGCTCACGCCGGCAAGGATCGAGACGCCGAGAGCGTGGTTCCCAGGATCCGTCAAGAGACTCTGGCGAAAATGATCGGCGCGACGCGGGCACGCGTGAGTTTCATTATGAACAGGTTCAAGAAGTTGGGCCTCATAGAGTACAACGGCGGCTTGCGAGTTCACAGCGAACTTCGCAATGTCGTCCTGCACGACTAAGTCCCCGGATCTCCTGAGCGTGAAGCAGCCCTTCCGGGCGGAACACTGCGTCCCCTAACAACTCGCGCGTGGGGGCCAGTGTGAGCAATTTTGAGCAGACGACACCTCTTTGGTCATGTTACTTTTGGTGGTGCGAACTGCATAGCGTCCTGACGAGCGGTTCCAGCAGCGGAATTGCGGGACCAAAGTCAAGGACTGAAAAAGGAGGAAGCCGATGTACATCAGTCTGGGCACCGTGGTCCTGATTGCCCTGGTCTGGCTGATCTTCTTCCGATAGGCTACACCTCTCGTGGCGTCGCTGTGCCCGCGCCGCCCGGGCCCACACCCTGGGCGGCAGATGAGCGCTGCTGGGTTCTAGCGCGGAGGGGATTATTCACCCACAGTGGCAGACGGTGGCGCGTTGACCGTCTGCGCTCCGCAGCGGTCGCACTTGGTCAATTCAAGTGCGAGCTACCCGGGCAGATGGACGCGTGACACGTCTGGAGTAGTCAACCCTGACAGCACGCCGCTTCCCTGCAGCTATTCCCGCCTTTGCGCCCGCGTGAGCAATCTTGAACAGACGCCCTGTCCATACCGTGTCACCGTCATTCTAGAAGGGTGGCGACCAAAACGCCGGGAAGGGGTGCAGCATGAACAAGGACGTCCTCGAGGGCAAGTGGAAGCAGCTCCATGGCCTCGCAAAGGTCAAATGGGGCAAGTTGACCGATGACGATCTCGATCAGACCAAAGGCAATTACGAGATACTGGTCGGCAAGATCCAGGAGAAGTATGGCACAACGCGTGAGGAAATCGAACGAGAGCTCCAGGCCGCGCACTCGCATGAGCCTGCGCAGAAGCCGCGCTAGGCCAGCGAGGCACGGAATGCGCCCCGGGGATTCTAGTGACAAGGATCCCCGGTTTCGTTTCTTGAACGGGCAGCCCACGGCGGTGACGATCCGAAGCGTAGACGAGACTAGACTCGTCATGCCGAGCATATGCCACAGCTCAAGTAAACTGAACAAGAAAGGAGAGCATCATGCTCCCGATCGGCGACGATAATACCTCTCGCAGAACTGTTCCGGTGGTCACCTATGCCCTGGTGGCTCTGAACCTGCTCTTCTTCCTGGTCGAGCTGAGCGGCGGTGAACCGTTCATCGTGCGTTGGGCATTCGTCCCCCGCCGCTTCCTTGCCAACCCGGTAGGGGATGTCCTGACACTCTTCACTTCCATGTTCATGCACGCCGGGTGGGCTCACTTCTTGGGCAACATGCTCTATTTGTGGATCTTCGGTGACAATGTGGAAGACCGCTTCGGGCATGTCAAGTTCATGATCTTCTACTTGCTGTGTGGTATCGCGGCGACCCTCGCGCAGATGGCCTTCAACGCAGGATCCAACGTACCGAATCTAGGAGCTTCAGGGGCGATTGCCGGTGTGCTGGGTGCTTACATCCTGTTGTTCCCGCGAGGGCAGGTCAGAGTGCTGCTGGGCAGGAACGTGGTCCCGATGCCAGCGCTGGTCGTGATTGGCTTCTGGATCGTGCTGCAGTTTACAAGTGGCATCGGCTCCATTGCTGCCACCGCAGACAAGGGCGGGGTAGCGTACATGGCGCACATCGGAGGGTTCATCGCTGGGTTCGTGTTGACTTTCTTGTTCCGAGGAAATACGGGGGCGCAGGTAACAGGCTAGAGAAGCTATCACGACTGCGCCGCCTCTCCTGTTGCGGTGCGAGCTTGCGACGACCCTCCGATTCGGAGTTGCTCTGATCGAATCTTGACTTAAGAGAGGCCCGCTGATCTCATTCTCCGGCCTTTCGCGCACACGCATCTCGCTCACACTGTTGCGCACCCACTAATTCCTCTGTTTGATCACGTGTGAGCAATCTTGAACAGACGCCCCGTCCATGCCGTGTTGCCGTCACTCCAGAAGGGTCGCGTGATCCTTCGGGAGTTCAATATCTCGAGGAGAGGAGGAAAGACCATGAAAAAGACTGCGGTCATCGTCCTTAGCATTATGATGCTTTCGGCGGCGTTCGTGGGTGTCGCATCGGCTCAGCCGTCTCCGAATACGGCCACCCTCACCCCCTTCAGCGCAGAGATGAACTTCATGTCCCGGGCCGGCTACACCCGGTACCTGAACCACCTGCAGACCGGCCAGTGGACGCCCTTCACGCCCTAACCACTAGGGCGGATAGGTGCACCAGGGCACAGGCGAGGCTGCGCGGGCTCCGTCCGGCAGCCTCGCCGAGGCCAACGGAAGCTAGAGAGCGATCGTGAAGGAGGGAAACAGTGATGCGAGGACAGAGATTCAGCAGGAGCATTGTTTGGGTGGTCTGTCTCTTTCTGTTGGGTAGCTTGATGCTGCCGGATGTGTCTCAGGCCAGAACGGGGCAGGAGATCAACGCCAGCGTGAATGCGGCGCTCGACCGGTTCACGAAGCAGGTGAAGGGAGCCAGCGGGCTCCTCCAGACCGCCAAGGGCGTCCTCGTGTTTCCAGGGGTCATCAAGGCCGGTATCGGGGTCGGCGGAGAGTACGGCGAGGGTGCGCTGCGCATCGGCGGCAGGACCGTCGCGTTCTACAGCATCGCGGCGGCATCGATCGGGTTGCAGCTCGGGGCCCAGAAGAAGGACATCGTCGTGGTGTTCCTGCAGGATGCGCCTCTCAGGAAGTTCCGGGCCAGCGATGGCTGGAAGGTGGGCGTGGATGGTTCGGTTGTGCTGGTTGATGTGGGGGCCGGTACCTCTCTAGACACCGATAAGCTCAATCAGCCGATCGTGGGATTCATTGTGGGCCAGAAGGGCCTGATGTACAACCTCACACTTGAGGGGTCGAAGATCTCGAAGCTCAAGAAGTAGCTCGTGACGGGCGGGTACCGGTGTCCAGGTGCCCGCCGTGATGCACCAAGAAAGGGGGAGCATGCATGCAAGCCGCTCGAGGGCTCGTGATCTCTATCCTGGTGGTTGGAAGTCTAGTCATCGGCCTCGCAGCCCCTGCCCTAGCTGACATCGGAGACATCTCCGTGGGCGGGGTCTGGGTGTGCCGCGTCGCGCGCGGTGCGGGAGGG